>NZ_BDLQ01000111.1:0-38276 GCF_002049255.1 Carboxydocella sp. ULO1
GTACATTTGACATTTGAAGTGGTCAGGGTGCAGGAACCGGACTTTGCTAAAGGTTGTCTGGCTATAGACACAAACCCTGATGGGGTAGCCCTGTGTAACGTTAGCGCTTCTGGCCAGCCGGAACCGTGGCCGGAGGGTTTTAATATTCCTTATCCCGGCAACCTGGGCAAGTACGAAGGAGAGTTTCAGGTTATCCCTTACCCGAACGGCTTTCTTTATATCAGAATACCAGACTTAGCCCATGCTTCCAGCTTCCGGCGTAGCTACCTGATAGGCGTTTTAGCCAAAGTAGTGGTAGATATAGCTTTCTTTTTAGGCAAACCCATTGTTTTAGAAAACCTGAACTTTGGCAAAGACAGGCTGGACACTAATAAAAAGTTTAACCGCATGGCTTCCAATTTTCCATTTGCGAAAATGGTAGGAGCAATGTATCGGATAGCGACAAAAGAAGGGGTGCCTTTCAAGTTAGTATCACCCCGGCATACTTCAACCATAGGTTACTGGAAGTATATGAAACGTTACGCCGTTCCGGTGCATTGCGCGGCGGCACTGGTTATAGGTCGTCGGGCAATGGGGTTCAGGGAACGGGTGACTATAGAACTCAGGCAACTGGTATCGCAAATCAAGCAAAACCTGACCCGGAAGGTTAATCCTGATAGACCTGGGGAAGGAAAAGGGATGACCCGTAGGGTCAGGGTCTGCTTGAGGCGGCTGGAGGAGAGGCTTCCTGTGCATAACGGGCTTGCCCAGAGTGAGCAGGAGGCGTATAACTCCGTCTGGCCTGACCTGAAGTTATTGGCCCTGTCCGTACGGTGACCCCGTTTAGCCGGTGTCGGACAAACCGGTAGGCGTCCTAACAGGACGCGGGAGGCGGAGTTATACTCCCACCGGGAGGTCAGCAAAAACCGGTGCAGTACTCCCGTCCGGGTGGAACTCCCGGGCCGAGGTCCCCTGTCGCCCTGCCCCGCGGGGGCAAAGCAAGTATTCGGAAAGGAGGCGAAATCCTGGTCTGGGGGCCAACTTGGCTGGAGATAAAAACAGTCAAGTTTTTTGAACCAGGAGAGAAAATGCGGCCTGAATTGCAACACAAACTGGAACATTTGCCGGAACAGCCTGGAGTCTATCTGATGAAAAATGCCGGGGGGCAGGTTATCTATGTTGGCAAGGCACGGGTTCTGAAAAACCGGGTGCGCTCTTATTTTCAATCCACTGCCAACCAGACGGAAAAGGTCAGGGCCATGGTGGAACAGATCGCTGACCTGGAATATATCATCACCGATACCGAAGTGGATGCCCTGATGCTGGAATGCAACCTGATCAAGAAATATCGCCCCCGTTATAATGTTCTGCTCAAGGATGATAAACACTACCCTTATATAAAGGTTACAGTCCAGGAGCGATATCCCCGGGTGCTTTATGTCCGCAAGGTCGAGCGCGACGGGGCCCGTTACTTTGGCCCCTATGTCCATGCCGGGGCGGTTAAGGAGACTTTGCATTTACTGAAAAAACTCTTTCCCCTGCGTTCCTGTCCCGGTAGCACCTTGACGGAACGCAGCCGCCCCTGTCTGCAATTTCACATTCGCCGCTGTTCAGCTCCCTGCAGCGGGGAGATCAGCCGGGAGCAATACCTGCGGACGGTGGAAGATGTATTGTTGTTTCTGGAAGGGAAATACAGCCACCTGATTAAACAATTGCAACAGGAGATGAACAAGGCGGCGGAAAAATGGGATTTCGAACGGGCTGCCCGTTTGCGGGACCAGATCAAGGCTCTGGAGATCCTGGGCGAAAAACAGAAGATGCTCACCCCTGGCGGCGGGGACCGGGATGTGCTGGCGGTAGCCCGGGGAATCTGGGAAACCTGCGGGGTGATTTTGCTGATCCGCCATGGTACTTTACTGGGGCGGGAGGTGTTTTTCCTGGGAGATATCCAGGGATATAGCCGGGAGGAAATCATGGCGGCCCTGGTCAAGCAATACTATAGCCAGGCCCAGTTTATTCCCGGGGAAGTGATTCTGGCCGAGGGGGTCCCGGAAGAGGAAAGAGAAGTGATTGAACAATGGCTGCAGGCCCGACGGGGGAAAAAGGTGGAACTGCTGGTGCCCCGGCGGGGGGAGAAAAAAGCCCTGACGGAAATGGCCCACAAAAATGCCGTTCAGGAACTGGAACTGAAGGAAGCGGCCATTCTGAAAGAGCGGGAAACCAGAGAACAGGGGTTGAAGGAACTGGCTCAGGCCCTGGGACTGGCAACTCCACCCCGGCGCATCGAGTGCTATGATATTTCCAACACCCAGGGTAGCGAATCGGTAGGGTCGATGGTGGTTTTCCTCGATGGGAAACCTGCTCCTGAATGTTATCGCCGTTTCAAAATCAAGACAGTAATCGGTCCCGATGATTTTGCTTCCATGGCTGAGGTGCTGCGCCGGCGGCTGGAACGGGCCCGCAAGGGGGATGAGAAATTCGCCCAGCTCCCGGATTTGCTGATTGTCGATGGGGGCAAAGGTCAGCTCGCTGCTGCCCGGCGGGTAATGGAGGAGCTGGGATTTGGCCATATCCCTACCTTTGGCCTGGCTAAAGAAGAAGAATGGCTGTTTGCTCCCCACCAGTCTGAGCCCATCATCCTGCCACGGCAGTCCCAGGGGCTCTACCTCCTGCAGCGCATCCGGGATGAAGCCCATCGCTTTGCCCTGACTTACCACCGCAAATTGCGGACTCAGCGCAATTTGCGGAGTGTGCTGGAAGAAGTGCCGGGTATAGGCAGCAAGCGCAAACAGGCTTTATACAAACATTTCGGCTCTCTGGCCAAAATCCGGGCGGCAACGGTGGAGGAGCTGGCAGCTGTCCCTGGTATGAATCAGCAGGTGGCCCAGGCTTTGTGGGAATGGCTGCGGCGCTGGGAGGCCGAGAATTAACAATACAGGCAGGAAATCAGCGGCAAGTGCCGAATTTCTTAAGGATAAAACAGTTGAGCGGGAGGTGAAAAGATGACCGGTTTGTTAATTCGCTGGGGAATCAATGCTCTGTCCTTGATGCTCACCGCCTATTTGATTGAAGGGATTGAAGTGCGTGGTTTCGGTGCGGCTTTGATCGCAGTGCTGGTGCTGGGCATAGTCAATGCAGTGATCAGGCCGCTGGTGCTGTTATTGACTCTGCCCCTCAATATTCTGACTCTGGGGATTTTTACCCTGGTGGTCAATGGCATGATGCTCTATCTGGTAGGTTCAGTGGTGAAAGGATTTGATGTAGCTGGTTTCATTCCGGCTTTGCTGGGAGCGATTGTGTTATCATTTATCAGTTCCATTGCCAATGCTCTGGTGGAATAGGAGGAATAGTCTTGGTAAAATTAATAGCAATCGATCTGGATGATACCCTCTTGCGAACTGACTGTACTATTTCCCCCCGGGCCCAGGCGGCTATTAAGGCCGCCAGTGCCCGGGGGGTGGCGGTAACTCTGGCCACGGGCCGGATGTACCGTTCCGCCCGGCCCTATGCCCTGGAACTGGGACTGGATCTGCCCTTGATCACCTATCAAGGGGCTTTGATCAAATCCGGGCTGAGCGGGGAAGAGCTCTGGCACTGCCCCCTGCCGCCGGAAATGGCGGCGGAAATCATCACCCTGGCCCGGGAAGAAGGGATTCATGCCAATATCTATCTGGATGACCACCTCTATGTGGAAAAGGCGACAGCAGAGGCAGAAGCATACAGTCAACTGGCCCGGGTTCCCTACACGGTGGAAGAGGATTTGCGGGGCAGGATTCTGGCCAGCGGTCAGGGACCCAGCAAAATTCTGCTCATCGCTGAACCGGAACGGCTGGACCAGCTGGCGGCAGCCTTGCGCCCCCGCTGGCAGGGCAAAGTGCAGCTGGCCAAATCCAAGGATCATTATCTGGAGTTCACCCATCCGGAAGCCAGTAAGGGCCAGGCCCTAATTGCCCTTTGCCGCTATCTGGACCTGGAGTTAAAGGACGCCATGGCTATCGGGGACAGTTTCAATGACCTGGATATGATTGAGCTGGCAGGGATCGGGGTGGCCATGGGCAATGCCAAACCGGAAGTCAAGGCTATCGCCGATTATGTCACTCTGGCCAATGATGATGATGGAGTAGCAGAGGCAATTCACCGTTTTGTCTTGTGAAAAAAGACGGTTTTCGATAGAATGGAATGGAATACTGAAGCAGTGAGGGGGAAGTAAAAATGGCAAAGGTTACAGTCGAAATCACCAATGAAATGGGCTTACATGCCAGGCCGGCAGCCCTGTTTGTCCAGACTGCCAGCCGTTTCAAAAGTCAGATCAAGGTGAGCAAAGACAATCATGAAGTTGATGGCAAGAGCATTCTGGGTTTGATGACCCTGGCGGCCAAGAAGGGAAGCTATTTGACCATTGAAGCCCAGGGCGAGGATGAAGAGGCTGCGGTGGAGACTCTGGCCCAGCTGGTTGCAGGTGGATTTAATGGTTGAACTCAAAGTACGGGATCTGATCAAGGCCCTGGGCCTTGAGGTATTAAGCGGAGAAGAGGAGTTAGGGCGCAAGCTGAAGGTGGCGGACATCAATCGGCCGGGCCTGGTGCTGGCCGGCTTTTTGCAGCATTTTGACCATCAGCGCATTCAGGTACTGGGTACTACCGAGTTTGCCTACCTGGGCACCCTGCCAGCCGAAGAAGCCTGGCAGCGCTGGAATGTTTTGCTGAGTCTGTATTTTCCCTGCCTGATTATTACCAGGGGCATTGAAATCGAGCCAACCTGGCTGGAAGCGGCCCGGGAAAAGAGGATCCCCCTGTTGCGCACTCCGCAACCAACTACCAGTTTTATCAGTCGACTTACCGATTTTCTTGAAGAAAGACTGGCTCCCAGTGCCACCATCCACGGGGTGCTGGTGGATGTCCATGGCGTTGGGGTCCTGATTACCGGGGAAAGTGGCATTGGCAAGAGTGAGACAGCTCTGGAACTGGTGAAAAGGGGCCATCGCCTGGTTGCTGATGATGCGGTAGAAGTGATTAAAATCGGGGAACGCCTCTCGGGACGGGCGCCGGAGGTGGTCAGACATCTGCTGGAGATTCGCGGCCTGGGGATTCTGGATATCCGGACTCTCTTCGGGGCAGGGGCAGTGCGGATCGAGCAGACCATTCATATGGCTATCCGTCTGGAAGAGTGGCAGGAAGGTAAATATTATGACCGCCTGGGCCTGGATGAGGAAAAAGTTAAGCTGCTGGGCAATGAAATCCCCGGGATCACTATTCCCGTTCGTCCTGGACGCAATATTGCCAGCATCATTGAAGTGGCCGCCATGAATTTCCGGCTCAAGTTGCTGGGCCATAATGCGGCCCTGGAATTGACCCGGCGGCTGGCAGCCCTCTCCTTGCATGAGGGGGAATAATATGCGACGTTTTTCTGTGTTTCTGGTGTTTTTCCTGCTGTTAGGGCTGGCAAGCAGCAAGTCGGCAGCTGCTAATGCAGTCCCGCGGCAGGTGCTGTTTCAAATGGAAGATCCCCGGGGGGATGACCGGGGCCCGGGAACCTATGTCTATCCAAAGGGACCGGTATTTGATCCCCGGCATGGGCTCTATGACCTGACCACCTTTCGCGTGGAAGTGGATGATTCCAGTTATTATTTTTATTTTACCTTTGCCGAAAAGCTGTCCAACCCCTGGGGAGCGCCGGAAGGGTTTAGTCATCAGCGGATTGCTCTTTACATAGACAGCCAGCCCAATCAAGGCCGTTCTGAAACCTGGCGGGAAGGGGCCTATGTGGACTTTGACCCCCGCCATGGCTGGGAGTACTTTATCGATGTTACCGGCTGGCATAAAGGGGCGGTTTATTACTGGAACCAGCGCAAGACTGAACCAGGACGGCGCCAGGGCCTGCTGTTCCGGCGGGCAACAGATGGGAAAACGGTAGAGGCTGTCATCCCCAGGGAGGCCCTGGATGAGCATCCCGAGACCTGGTATTATTATGTCCTCATCGGCAGTCAGGATCCCATCGGTCCCGATGGCTGGCGGCCTGTACTGGCCAAAGCTACGGAATGGCAATTTGGTGGGGGTACCGATACCAATCTGGACCCCAATGTTCTGGATGTTCTGGCTCCGGCCACGGGTGAAAACTCTCAGAGCAGTCAGCTGGGCTCTTACAGTGTGGAAAAACAGCGACTGGCAGTGGTTAAGCCTGTCCACCCGGAACAGCCGGTGAGCATAAAAAAATACACCTGGTTTGATCGCCTGGTACTGGCAGTTAGAGAAAAAGGGAATGCTATTCTGAAAAAATATCCCTGGAACATTTATTTTCCGGTCTATGTTGCAGCTATCCTGGCGTTTTTGATACTGTTGCTGCTGATCGGGTTCAATCTGGCCAACTGGCGGCGGAGGCGGAAATAGGATGGATACGGTTCAGCGGCAGTACAGCAATACGGGGGCTTCTGAGAGAAGCTCTTTTTTATTTTCCTCTTGTCAAATCGTTTTGAAAGGGGTATAATGAAAACAAAGCTTGGGCAAACGATTGCACATGCAAACGTTTGCTTAGGAGGTGGATATGTGGCGCCAACAATAAAAGATGTAGCTAAACTGGCAGGGGTGAATCCATCTACTGTTTCCAGAGTGCTGGCCAATAACCCCAAAATCAGTGAGGAAACCAGGCAGCGGGTTTTGCAGGCCATGAAAGAGCTGGGGTATCATCCCAACCTGGTAGCCCGCAATCTGGTGACACGCAGTACGGAAACTATTGGCCTGGTTATGCCCCGGGCTGCCGAAGAGGTATTCCTCAACCCATTCTTTCCGGAAGTAATCCGTGGCATCAGTTCGGTGGCCAGGCGGGAAGGCTATGACTTGCTGCTGGCTACCGGGGAAACGGAACAGGAGGAAAAGGAAGCGGTTCTGCGCATGGTCAGAGGGCGCAGAGTAGATGGCGTAATCTTGCTGGTATCCCGGGTTGATAACCAGCTGGGGGCGGAATTACAGGCCCGCAAGTTTCCTGCGGCTCTGGTGGGCAAGCCGTTGCATGACTGGGATATGTGCTGGGTTGATAATGATAATATCGAAGCTGCTTATCAGGCCACAGCATATTTGCTGGGATTAGGACACCGGCGGATCGGCTGTATTATCGGGTCGCTGGAGTTTGTAGTCAGCCTGGATCGTCTGGATGGGTATAAAAAGGCTCTGCAGGAGTTCGGGGTCGGTTTTGACCGCAGTCTGGTAGCCCATGGTGAGTATACCCAGGAAGGGGGAGAGCGGGCCATGCTGGAACTGCTGGACCGGCATCCTGATTTGACGGCTGTTGTTGTGGCGGATGACCTGATGGCTTTCGGTGCTATCCAGGCGGTTAGGGAACGGGGGATGAAAGTACCGCGGGATGTTTCAGTAGTGGGGTTTAATAATGTCCCTATGGCCCGGTTTACGGCTCCGCCTTTAACGAGTGTGGAGATTTTTACCTATGAGCTGGGAGTGCGGGTAACGGAACTCTTGATCGAGAAGATACGCAACCCGGCCCGGAAAGCTGGACATGATTTTATCAGGACCGAACTGGTGATTCGCAAATCCTGTGCTCCGGCAAAGGAGGCTAAAAACTGATGGCTCAAGTGATTTTGCGCAATGTTTACAAGCGCTATGGCGAAGTGGAGGTTGTTTCCAACTTTGATCTGGAAATCAAGGATCAGGAGTTTGTAGTTTTTGTGGGACCATCAGGCTGCGGCAAGTCTACTACCCTGCGTATGATCGCTGGACTGGAGGATATATCCGCAGGGGAGCTGTATATTGGCGACCGTCTGGTCAATGAACTGCCCCCTAAAGACCGCGATATTGCCATGGTTTTCCAGAATTATGCTCTGTATCCGCATATGAATGTTTATGATAACATGGCTTTTGGCCTGAAACTGCGCAAATTGCCGAAAGACGAGATTGACAGGCGGGTGCGAGAAGTGGCGAAAATCCTGCAAATCGAGCACTTGCTGGACAGAAAGCCGAAAGCTTTGTCAGGTGGTCAGCGCCAGCGGGTAGCTATGGGACGCGCTATTGTTCGCGAACCGGCTGTTTTCCTGATGGACGAGCCTCTTTCCAACCTGGATGCCAAGTTACGGGTACAGATGCGTGCGGAAATCACCCGTTTGCATCAACGACTGAAAACTACCACTATTTATGTTACCCATGACCAGACAGAAGCCATGACCATGGGTGACCGGATTGTGGTGATGAAAGATGGCGTCATTCAGCAGGTAGACACCCCCATGAACCTTTATCGCCAGCCGCGGAATAAATTTGTGGCTGGATTTATCGGTAGTCCCAGCATGAACTTCCTGAAGGTGGTAGTAAAAGAGGAGGAAGGAAACATTTGGCTGACTGCACCGGGACTGAAATTGAAGGTGCCTGAGGGTAAGCAGAACGGAATCAGAGCCTATCCTGGTAAAGAAGTGATTATGGGCATCAGGCCGGAACATATTCATGATGAACCGGTAGCACTGGAAACCTACCCTGACAGTCAGCTGCAGGCACCTGTTGAAGTGGTGGAGCTGTTAGGGGCGGAAATATACCTGCATCTTAAGGTAGGCGAACAGGAGGTGACAGCCCGGGTGGCGGCACGCCAGCCTTACCGCATGGGGGATAAGGTAACTCTGGCGGTAGACATGAACCACCTGCACTTGTTTGATCCTGACACTGAACTGGCCATTTTATGAATGATTTGAAGGAGGACAGGGATATGAAGGGAATTGTGAAAAGCCTTAGTTTAGGACTGGCTACTGTATTGCTGGCATCCAGTTTTGTCACTGGCTGTGCCAAAAACGAAGAGCCCAGGACCGGGAATAAGCCGGGTGGAGAAAAAGTTACCATCAGTTTCTGGCATACTTTTAACCAGGAAGAAACCCAGACTATTAATGAAATCGTGAAGGAATTCGAGGCCCAAAACCCGGATATCAAGGTGGACATGCAAGCTGTTCCCTTTGCGGATGCGCAGAACAAATTTAAAGTGGCGGCCCAGGCAGGGAATGCTCCCGATGTTTTCCGAGCTGAAATAGCCTGGACACCTGAATTTGCCGCTCTCGGCTATCTTGCTCCTATTGATGATTTAATCAAGCCTGAAGATAAGGCAGATTACCTGGAAGCGCCTTTCAACTACAATGTATATAATGGCAAAATATGGGGTGTACCCCAGGTAACCGATGCCCTGGCGCTGCTCTACAATAAACGCATGTTGAAGGAAGCCGGGGTTGAACCGCCGAAAACAATGGACGAGCTGGTTAAAGTGGCTCAAAAACTGACCGACAAGCAGAAAGGGCGTTATGGCTTTTTCTATCGCGGAGATGCTTACTGGTATCAGCCCTTCATGTGGGCCTTTGGTGGTGGGCTGATCGATTCTAAGGACAAAACCATTCTGGTCAATACTCCCGGGGCAGTTAAAGGCTTGCAGTTTATGATTGATTTACGGGATAAATACGGGGTAGTTCCCAAAGAAATCGATTTTGCCAACGACTATGACAATATGCAGGTGGGCTTTAAAACCGGTAAATATGCTATGATTTTAAATGGTCCCTGGGCAACTTCCGATCTCCTCAGCGGTCCTGAATTCAAGGATCCTGATAACCTGGGCATTGCGCCCATCCCTGTCGGTCCAGAAGGTAAAACCGGTTCTCCTGTCGGTGGACATAACTATGTGATTTCTGCTAATACCAAAAACCGGGAAGCAGCGTATAAATTTATCGAATTTATCAACTCCAGGGAAGCTCAGGCTAAATTCGCTGTTAAAAATAATCTGTTGCCTACCAGGAAATCCGCTTATGAATTGCCGGAAGTCAAGAACAACCGGATTGTTTCTGATTTTAAAGCAGTGATTGAAAAAGCTACCAACCGGCCGGTAATTCCTGAAGGCGGTCAAATCTATACTGACTTTACTCCCAATTATCAGGCCGCATTGAAAGGACAAAAGACTCCACAACAGGCCCTGGATGATGTAGCAGCCGCCTGGAAGAAATTGCTGAACAAGTAGAGGCCAACTGCTGTTGGCCTCTCCCCTTCCTTGGCGAGAAGGAGGTTAAGTCAATGAATAAAAAGCTGAGCCAGAGCTGGCTGGCCTATCTGTTTCTGACCCCGGCTCTACTGGCCATGGCTGTACTGGTCTTTTATCCCTTGATTCTGGGTACATCCTATAGTTTCACTGATATGAATCAGTATAACATGGGCAACCAGTTTGTCGCCCCTTCATGGAAATGGGTGGGGCTGGCCAATTATCGCAAACTTCTGGGCAATTTGAACTCAGAGTTCTGGGATGTAGCTCTTAACACTCTTATCTGGACCTTTACCAATGTTTTTTTCCATTTTGTCATAGGTCTGTTTCTGGCTTTGCTGCTCAATCGCAAGCTCAAGGGCAGAGCTATTTACCGCATGTTAATGCTTATTCCCTGGGCAGTGCCCTCTTTTGTATCCGCCTTTTCCTGGAAATGGATGTTTAATGCCGAGTACGGTATAATAAACCTGATGCTGGGTAAATTGGGAATTGAACCGATCGCCTGGCTTTCCAACAAGTGGACAGCCATGTTTGCGGTAATTATCACCAATATCTGGCTGGGCGTCCCCTTTATGATGGTAACCCTGCTGGGGGGCTTACAGTCCATACCCAGAGAACTATATGAAGCGGCAGAGGTGGATGGCGCTTCCAAATGGCAGCAATTCCTGAATATCACTTTACCCCTGTTGAAACCGGTAGCATTTACTGCTACGCTGCTGGGGGTCATCTGGACCTTCAATATGTTTAATGTTATTTATTTAATAACCGGTGGCGGCCCCTACAAACAGACGGAGATTTTAGTTACCTATGCTTATCGGGAAGCATTTATGAACTGGAATTTCGGGATTTCGGCAACTTATGGTGTGATAATCCTGAGCTTTTTGCTGGCTTTCAGCTTTTTCTACAATCGCCTGCTCAAGAATGCGGGAGAGAAGGTGTATTACTGATGAAGAAAAAAACAGCAAAACGCTGGGTTGATTTGCTGGTACACATAATTCTGGCTCTGGCCTCCATAATTTCTGTCTTTCCGGTGGTATGGGTGTTTTCTACCTCCTTCAAACCGGAAAGCGAAGTTTTCAGCAATGTTATTCGCTTTATACCCGAACATCCCACTCTGGACAATTACCGGTACATTTTAACTTTCAAAAATCATATCTTTTTGACCTGGCTGGTCAACTCGGCGCTGATCGCTTTTCTTACCACCCTGGTCGGAGTGTTCCTGGCTGCAACTGCCGCCTATGCCTTCAGCCGCTTTGAATTTCTGGGTAAACAAACCGGGCTTTTTTCTTTCCTGGTTGCGCAAATGTTTCCCGGTTCCCTGTTGATTGTGCCATTATATAATATTATTAAATCCTATGGGCTCTTAAATAGCTATACCGGTCTGGTGCTGGCTTATTCTACCGTCAGCCTGCCCTTTTGTGTCTGGATGTTAAAAGGATTTTTTGATACAATTCCGGTGGAGCTGGAAGAAGCGGCTCGGGTAGACGGTCTGACTCCTTTCGGTACTTTCTGGCGGATTGTACTGCCCTTATCTCTGCCGGGCCTGGCAGTAACAGCCTTTTAT
Source organism: Carboxydocella sp. ULO1 (assembly GCF_002049255.1). Taxonomy (NCBI): domain Bacteria; kingdom Bacillati; phylum Bacillota; class Clostridia; order Eubacteriales; family Clostridiales Family XVI. Incertae Sedis; genus Carboxydocella; species Carboxydocella sp. ULO1. Next base: position 11,543 of record NZ_BDLQ01000111.1, read on the forward strand.
TCCTTTGTAACAGCCTGGAATGAGTTTATGTATGCCCTGACTTTCATGAACAGGGAAGAACTCTACACTTTACCTGTTGGTTTAAGGACTTTTGTCAATGAATTCAATACTGACTGGCATTATATGTCGGCAGGAGCTATTCTGATTACCGTGCCAGTAGTGATCTTCTTTTTCTGGGCCCAAAAATACCTTATTTCCGGTCTGACTGCCGGTGGAACCAAAGGTTAAGGGAAGGAGTCGCAGTAATGGAAAGGAAACCCTATTTGATGAGTGCTGTAATCGGGAATTCCCGTTTGCTTGCTTCTCTGGGCAAGCGGGCGGAACTGGAGCGCCTGTTCTGGCCCCGTATCGATACACCCCAGAATATTGGCCGCAACTGGCTGGGGCTGGCTATCGATGGCCAGCCCCGGACTAGCTGGTTCCATGAAGACCAGTGGCAGAGCCACCAGTATTATCTGCCGGACAGTGCAGTCCTGGTCACCGTCTTGCAGGGGAGCGAGAATAGCATCAAGGCCGAAATTACCGATTTTGCTGTCCCAGGCCGGGATTTGCTGGTGCGCCATCTTCAGGTCACTAATACCGGTGCAGCAGATCAGCGCTTGCGCTTGCTGCTGTTTTCTCAGCTGCAAATCGGGGAATATGGGCGTTACCATACCACCATTTTCCGCCCGCAAGCGGAAGCGCTCTGGCAGTTCAAGCAAAATTACCATTTTCTCTGGGCAGCAGACCGGCCAGCTCAGCAATTCCAGTGCGGTGGCGCTATGATGAATGCCGACAATGGCCAGCTCTCACCTGTTATGCATGCCATGGCGGCCGATGGGGCGATGGCCTGGGATCTGGGGCTTTTGGCCCCCGGGCATAGTAATGCCATAACGATTTTCCTTTCCCTGGGGCCTTCCTATGAGCTGGCTTTAGCTCAGCTGGAAAAGGCACGGGAAGAAGGCTATGCAGCTTTGCTGGCTGCTACCCGCAGCTACTGGAAAGGATATTTGGCCCAGGCTAAACCGGTGCAGACAGGGGATGAGCGTCTGGATGCCCTCTATCGCCGTTCCCTGATAGTTTTTTCCCTGATGACTGATGCGGAACATGGTAGCATGATCGCTGCTCCTGAATTTGATGAGGATTTTACCCGCTGTGGCGGTTATGCCTATTGCTGGGGCCGGGATGCTGCCTTTATCACTTATGCCATCGACCGGGCCGGTTATAAGGAAGCTGCCGCCCGTTTTTACCGCTGGGCAGCAAAGGCCCAGAATGCAGATGGTTCCTGGGAGCAGCGCTATTACCTGGATGGAGCGATTGCACCAAACTGGGGTCTTCAGATCGATGAAACCGGCTCGGTACTTTGGGGCATGTGGCAGCATTATGCTCTTTACCGGGAACGGGCCTTTCTGGCAGAAATGTGGCCCTCATTCAAGAAAGGGGCGGAGTTCCTGATAAACTTCAGGGATGCAGAAACCGGTCTGCCGCAACCCAGTTTTGATCTCTGGGAAGAACGCTGTGGGGAACACACCTATTCGGCGGTAGCAGTCTGGGCTGGTTTAATGGCCGCTGCTGATGCTGCAACTACTCTGGGCTATCAGGAGGAAGCGGAACGCTGGAGACAGGCAGCAGAGGAACTGGGCCAGCGGATTCAGGAAAAGCTCTGGCATCCCGGCTATAACCGCTTTTTGCGGGGAGTCAAGCTCTGTGTCAACCGGGAAGAGTATCAATGGCGCACTGGCCAGGGAGAAAAGGGAGTTATCCTGCCAGGAGAGCGGGGACAGATGATTTACTGCCTGCAGGAAGATGCGGTGGTGGATGTCTCTTTACTGGGGTTGACAGTTCCCTTTGCCTTCCTGCCACCGGATGATCCCCGCGTGGAAGCCACGGCGCAAGCAGTGGAGCAATTCCTGACCTCACCCAGGGTGGGAGGAATCAAGCGTTACGAGAATGACCATTATATCGGGGGGAATCCCTGGATTCTCTGCACCCTCTGGCTGGCCCAGTATCATGGGGCCCGGGGCAATTACCAGCGGGCCAAAGAGCTGCTGTACTGGGCTGTTGACCACCAGACTGCTACCGGCTTGTTGCCGGAACAGGTGGATCGGGAAACTGGTCAGCCAGCCTGGGTAGTACCCCTGACCTGGTCCCATGCCATGCTGGTCTTAACGGTGCTGGATCTGCTGGAAAAAGGTCAGTTTTAGGGATATAATAAAGTCAGGCTGGGCTAAACTAAGCTCAGCCTACTTTTTACAGGTGGTGATATAATGCTCCATTTTCCCAAAAGCCAGCTGGCTGATTTAGACCAGGCTCTAAATAAGGAATGGCTGGTGACCAATGGTCTGGGCGGTTTTGCGGCTTCCACTATTACAGGCTGCAATACCAGGCGCTATCATGGATTATTAATCGCTTCCCTTAATCCCCCCACCCAGCGCCTGCTGCTGTTGAGCAAGCTGGAGGAAAAGGTGATCTGGCGGGGTAAGGAGTATCTGCTTGGGGTCAATGAGACGACGGGAGGTTTTTATCCCCAGGGGCAAAACTATTTGTTGCAGTTCAGCCGGGAACCATTGCCCCGTTTCCTCTATGCCATTGAGGACCTGTTGCTGGAGAAAATCGTCTTTATGATCCATGGTCAGAATACCACTGTTGTTCGCTATCGGGTCTGGAATGGGAGCGGGGAAAAGGTAGAAATACGGATAACCCCCTTAGTCAATTGCCGGGACTATCATGGGAATGTGCGGCGCTGTCCCTGGCCCTGGCAGCGGGAAGATGGGCCGGAACAGGTCAGGTTACAGGCCTGGCCGGAGGCTCCTGCCCTTTATCTGCGCGGACAAAACTGTCGCTGGCAAGCCGGTCCGGGCTACTGGTTCGAGAATATGTTCTACCGCATAGAGCAGGAACGGGGGCTGGAATCTGTTGAAGACCACTACATGCCAGGGGAGTTTATAGCTCAGCTGGACGGAGATGGAGAATTGGCCATTCTGGCTTCAGTCGAACCGATAGCTGAAATGCCTTCCGCCCGCCTGTTACAGGTTCGGGAAGAAAAGCGGCTTGCCGCCCTCCTGGAACAGGCAGGCTATCAGCATCCAATGCTTAATGCCCTTGTGCTGGCGGCAGACCAGTTTATTGTCCGCCGGGCCAGCACCGGCACGGCCACTGTGATTGCCGGCTATCCCTGGTTTACCGACTGGGGCAGGGATACTATGATCGCCCTGCCGGGCTTGACCCTGGTCACCAGGCGCTTTGAAGTAGCCAGGGAATTGTTGCAGACATTTGCCCGCTATTTGGAGGAAGGGCTGATCCCCAATCGTTTTCCTGATGGCGGGGAACGGCCGGATTATAATACGGTGGATGCGTCTCTCTGGTATTTCCAGGCAGTTTTTAAATATCTGGAATATACTGGTGACTATTCTTTTGTTTACAAGGAAATTTACCCCGTTTTACGGGAAATTCTGGCTTGGCATCAACGAGGAACCAGGTATAATATTAAAATGGATGAGGACGGCTTGTTGACTGCCGGCAGTCGTGGCACCCAGTTAACCTGGATGGATGCCAAAGTCGGGGACTGGGTGGTAACCCCCCGGGAGGGCAAAGCGGTGGAAATCAATGCTCTCTGGTATAATGCCCTCAAGATTGCGGCGGAGCTGGCTCGCAGGCAAGGAGAAAGCGCCAGGGAGCTGGAGGAATTGGCCAGGTTAGCTGCCAGCAGTTTTAATGCGAAATTCTGGTATGCCGAGGGCGGCTATTTGTATGATGTGATTGATCCCGCAGGCAACCCTGATCCAGCCTTGCGGCCCAATCAGATCCTGGCGGTAAGTTTACCCCATCAATTGCTGGATCCTATTCGCCAGAAACTGGTGGTGCGGGCGGTTTGGCGGGCCTTGTATACCCCTTACGGGCTGCGCAGCCTGGCGGCAGATCATCCCCGGTATCAGAGTACATACATCGGTGACCGCTGGAAAAGGGATGGAGCCTATCACCAGGGAACGGCCTGGAGCTGGTTGATTGGCCCTTTTTTGACAGCGCTGCGAAAAGTGCACAACTATGATGCCAGCAGCCGGGAAATAGCTGAAAAATTGCTGGAGCCCTTCCGGGGCCATCTATTCGAAGCAGGTGTTGGTACCATTTCCGAAATTTTTGATGGTGACCATCCCCACACTCCCCGGGGTTGTTTTGCCCAGGCCTGGGGAGTAGCGGAAGTGCTGCGGGCATGGGTGGAAGAGATCATGCAGAGATAGAAAGGGGAGATCCCGGCCATGCGTTGGTTGGTGGATTTACATTGCCATAGTGTTGCCAGTGGCCATGCTTACAGCACCGTGCAGGAAATGGCCCGGGCAGCTGCTGACAAGGGGTTGAAAATGTTTGCTTTGACCGATCATGGTCCAGCCATGCCGGGGGGGCCCCATCTTTATCATTTCGGTAACCTGCGGGTATTGCCGGAAACCATTTACGGGGTGAGAGTATTAAAAGGTGTGGAGGCTAACATTATCGGGCTGGATGGGACCCTGGACCTGCCAGACCAGTATCTGGCCAAACTGGAGATTGTGCTGGCCGGTTTTCATACCTACTGTTTTCCTGCTGACCAGGGAATTGTGACCAATACTGACGCCATGCTGAAAGCTATGGCCCACCCCCTGGTGGATGTGATTGTTCATCCGGGCAATCCCGAATTTCAGATCGACCCGGAAGTGATTGTCCAGGGGGCCAAACATTACGGGAAGGCGATTGAAATCAACAACAGCTCCCTGGGCGGCAGCCGCAAAGGCAGTGCTACCAATTGTGCCGCGATTGCCCGTCTGGCGGCGGAATACGGGGTGTTGATCAGTCTGGGCAGTGACAGCCACTATGCCGACTGGGTGGGTGAACTGACCGCTGCCTGGGATTTGTGCCAGCGGCAGGGAGTAAAAGAGGAGCAAATCCTCAATCGCTCTCCGGAAACGGTGCTGGCTTATCTGGAACAAAGGAGGAGAACGGGGACATGCAAGTAATCGCAGGAATTGATCTGGGCGGGACCAACATTAAAGGCGGATTGTTTACCACCGCGGGGGAGTTGCTGGGAAAAAAGGAAATCCCCACCCAGGCGGCAGCGGGGCCGAGGGCAGTGGTAGTGCGGATTGCTGACCTGGTGCGGGAATTGGTGACAGAGTTTGGCCAGGGGCATACTCTGGCCGGGGTAGGGGTAGGCGCTCCTGGCCTGCATGACTTCGCGCAGGGAGAATGCATTTTTTCCCCGAACTTGCCGGGCTGGCGGAATGTTCCCGTGACCACCTGGTTAACAGAGTTGCTGGGTGTACCGGTCAAATTGGACAATGATGCTAATCTGGCCACTCTGGGCGAGTTCTGGCAGGGAGCTGGCCAGGGGGCAAATAACCTGCTGATGCTGACCCTGGGTACCGGTGTAGGGGGTGGCCTTATCTTGAACGGTCAGCTCTTCCGGGGCCCGGATGGCACTGCTGGCGAGCTGGGCCATATGGTGATCTGGCTGGATGGCCCTGCCTGCAATTGTGGTAATCGCGGCTGTCTGGAGACTCTGGCTTCAGCCACGGCTCTGCTGCGGCTGGGCCGGGAGGCTGGCTTGCCGGTCAAGGAGGCCCGGGAAGTGATGCAACTGGCTGTGGCAGCTGACCCCAGGGCAATAGAAGTAGTGGATCGATATATTTCTTACCTGGCAGTTGGAGTAGCCAGCCTGGTCAATATCTTTAACCCAGATCTGGTTCTAATCGGCGGGGGTGTAGTTAAGGCAGGGGAGCAGCTGCTTGCTCCCCTGCGGGAAAAAGTGGCCCGCCTGGCACTGGCTGTGCCGGCGCAGAGGGTGAAAATCAAAGCTGCGACCCTGGGCAATGATGCCGGCATTTATGGGGCGGCAGCATTGTTTGGGGATAAAAGATAATTTTTCCTTGACAAATACAGGAACTACCCGTATACTTTTACTTGTGATTTTTTGTTTGTAACAACTTTCTTTTCACAGAGACAGGAATAATCAGGTGGGGTGATAACGGTGTCCAAGGAGGAACTGCTGTCAGCGATCAGCCGACAGCAACGGCAACTGGCAGAGATACTGGCCCGAAATGGTCAGAACTTTTTAGCTGCTGATGTCTATGCCCTTTCCCGTGAATTGGACAAGCTGATCGTTCAGTATCTCAGGGAATATGGTTACTAATCCGGCTGGTAGGCCGGTTATTTTTTTGTTCCGGCGGATACACTGTTTGCCGGAGGTGATTTTGATGGCTAAGTGGGCGGACTGGCACACTCATACCCGGTACAGTGATGGTCGAGGTACGGTACGGGAAAATCTGGAGGCGGCCCGACAGCGGGGGCTGGCTTCCATTGCTATCACCGATCACGGACCGGCTAATATCGGGGTTGGGGTTGAAAACGGGCAAACCTACCTGGACATAAAAAAGGAAATTGCTGACCTGGCCCCTGCTTTTCCTGAACTGGAAATCAAGGTGGGAGCAGAAGCGGATATTATCAATCCGGCAGGAACAATCGACCTGCCGGAAGAAGTAATAAAAGAGCTGGATTTGCTGATTGTCGGGCTACATCCCTATGTCTGGCCTGCTGATACTGATGGAGCGGGCTGGGTCATCGCTAACCAGCTGGCCCGTCTTTCCCGGGGATACAAGGAAAAAATCCGGACCGACAACACCAAAACGGTCAAGGAAGCACTGCATCAATACCCGGTGGATATTCTCTCTCACCCTGATCTGGGCATGCCCCTGGATCGGCGGGAAATAGCCCTTTGCTGTGCTGAACAGGGAGTTGCTTATGAAATCAATACCGGACATCATTACCAGAAGGTGGAGGATATCAGGGAACTGGTGCTTACAGGGGTTGAATTTGTCGTAAACAGTGATGCCCATTTTCCCGCCACGGTAGGGAGGCTGACCGATGGAATTGAACTGTTGCAGAAAGCCGGAGTGCCGGAGGAAAGAATCCGCAATTGCTGGCAGGAATAAGCCGGATGGAAAGCGAAGTTAGTTAGCGGAAAGGGTGAAGGGAATGAAGGATATCAGTCTGATTATCATCACCGGCCTTTCCGGGGCCGGCAAAAGTACGGCGGTGAGGGCTTTTGAAGACATGGGCTTTTTCGTGGTGGACAATTTGCCCCCGGCCCTGGTCAGCAAATTTGTGGAATTGACCCGGCAGGTCAAAGGCCAGCCTTATCGCTATGCCCTGGTAATGGATATGCGGGGCGGCCGGTTTTTTGACCAGATGCAGGAAGCCCTGGATTATCTGCAACAACAGAAAGTAGATTACCGCATTCTGTTCCTGGAGGCGGCTGATGAGGTGCTGGTCCGCCGCTTTAAGGAAACCAGAAGGCGCCATCCTCTGGCTGGCGGGGGGACAGTGCTGGATGGCATCAGGCGGGAGCGGGCCAAGCTGGAAGAACTAAGGGGCCGGGCCCATCGCATTATCGATACCTCAAGTCTGAAGCCAGCTGAACTTAAAGAAGAAATTTTCCGGGCCTTCCAGCCGGAAGAGGAAGGGGCCCGGCTCAGCATTACAGTTATGTCTTTTGGCTACAAATACGGGATCCCGCTGGATGCGGATCTGGTAATAGATGTTCGTTTCCTGCCCAATCCCTTTTATATCAAGGAGCTCAGGCCTTTAACCGGCAATGACCCGGAGGTGCAGGAATACGTTGTCTCCCGGGAAGAAACTAAAAAGTTTCTGGACAAATTTCTGGATTTAATCACTTTCCTTATTCCCGAATATATTAAAGAAGGCAAAACCAGTTTAACTATTGCCATTGGTTGTACCGGGGGCCAGCACCGCTCTGTGACCCTGACCAATCGTCTGGCCGAATTGCTGGCTGACAGGGGGGATAAATCCTATCGGGTAGAGGTGCGCCACCGGGACATTCAACGGGAAAAAGGGAGGGAAATTTAGTGAGACGCCGGAGGCCTCGCCAGTGGAAATGGTTTTTGCCCGGCATGGGAGTAAAGCGCTGGTTCTTTCTGGCTCTAATTGGAGCCGGCTTCCTGGTTCTGGGCCTGACCTTTGTGCTTAACTGGGATATGCTGGTCTGGCTGGCCAATTTTTTTACCCGCTCCCGGCAGCTGCTGGGGGGTAAAGGGATAGCAGTGGTTGGAGCTGGTTTGCTGGTAACAGGGGCAGTATTGCTGGTTTACGGCCTGCTCAGTGCTATTACCTCTGTGGTGATGGCAGTTTTACCCTACCGCTCCTGGCGGCTGGTGGATAAAGTCTGGGAAAAACGCAACTTGCGCTTAGGGCCCAATATCGTGGTCATCGGGGGCGGCACCGGGCTATCGGTGCTTTTGCGCGGATTGAAGGAATATACCAGCAATTTGACTGCGGTTGTAACCATGGCCGATGATGGGGGCAGCTCCGGGCGGCTAAGGGAACATTATGGTATGCTGCCTCCAGGGGATGTGCGCAACTGCCTGGCGGCTCTGGCTGAACCAGGCAGCCGGTTAGGAGAGCTGCTGCAGTATCGTTTTAATGAAGAAGCCGGTTTAAAAGGCCACACCATGGGTAACCTGATGTTAACGGCTATGACTCAGCTCAGTGGCAGTTTTGTCAGGGCCATCAATGAGCTGGGCTTATTGCTGGCCGTGCGGGGCAGGGTGTTACCTTCTACCACCCAGCAGGTTACTCTGGTAGCGGAAATGAGTGATGGCCGGATTGTACGGGGGGAATCCCTCATCCCCGGGGCCAAAGGGCGGATACGTCGGGTCTGGCTGGAGCCGGAAGAAGTGGAGGCTTACGGGGAGGTAATCAAGGCCATTCAGGAAGCGGATATCATCGTTTTAGGGCCGGGGAGCCTGTATACTTCCGTATTGCCCAATCTTTTGATTAAGCCCATTGCTGAGGCGCTGGCCCAGGCCCGTTGTCCCAAGGTTTATGTATGCAATATCATGACTCAGCCTGGAGAGACTGATGATTATACCGTCAGTGACCATGTTGCCGCTATCCAAAAACATGCGGGTGATATTGTGGATGTAGTGATTGCCAACAAAACGCGGATCCCGGCGGATTTGCTGCGCAAATATGCGGCTCAGGGTCAGTACCCGGTCCGTTATGATGGGGACAGGGTTAAGAAGCTGAATGTGGTGGCCCTGGTGGAACCGGTGGCCGATTTATCCGAGGTGGTGCGTCACAATGCCGGGCGGCTGGCCCGGATTATCCTGCGTTTGACCAAACAATGGACTTATCCTTATTAATCTAACGCATAGATCCCTCCCGGACGGGCAAACTAAACTTGAGTTTGTGCCGAGGGAGGTGAAATTGATGTCAAAGCGCAAAGAGATAGCTTGGTTAACTGCTGTCCTGGCCGCAACCCTGATCTGGTCCGGAGGATGTCCGGCCCGGAAACCGGCACCGCCAACGGCGCCAGCACCTACCCCGCCAGGGACTATTACTACTCCGGCGCCTACTCCCACACCGCCGCGGACAGAAGGGCCCCGTACCCAGGCGCAGGCCCGGGATGCAGCCGATGATATTGCTGATGCCGTTTCCCGGATCGACGGAGTGAACAAGGCTTCAGTAGTGGTGGTAGGCAATGTGGCCCTGATCGGTCTGGACTTGAAGGCCGGGATTGAAGGAACCAAAGTGGAAGCTATTCGCGAAAAAGCAGCGACTACTGCCAAACGGGACCCGCGGATAGTCAATGCCGTAGTGGAAACTGATCCAGATGCAGTAGGCAGGATCAAAAAAATTGCTGCCGGTGTGCGGCAGGGCCGGCCTATCAGCGAGTTTTTTGATCAAATCAGTGAATTTTTCAAACGGTTAAAACCAACTTCCTAAAGGTCAGCGGCGGAATTTCCCGCCGCTTTTGCTTTTCCTGCTCTCCTGGCTGTGTTAAAATGGACTGGGGGTGGGAAAATGTCTTTTTCACTGCAAACTAAAGAAGAACTGGCCCGGCTGTTACCACCTCATGAAGGTTGCCTGAAGGCGGAGCTGGCCGCTTTAATCAAAATGGATGGTTCCCTGCAGCTCAGTGCCGGGACGGGCTGGGCCTTGTCTATACATACTGAAAGCGCCGCTATTGCCCGCAAGGTTTTTTCCTTGCTCAAGAAATTATTTGGTGTACAGGCGGATATTCTGGTCAGCAAACAGAATAGATTGAAAAAACATAACACATATATAGTAAAAGTGGCAGATAGTGATGAGGTAAAAAAAATCCTGCTCTTTGCCGGGGTACTTGATGAAAGGGGAGAGCTCTGGGATGGAATTGCTGACCCATTGCTGGCCCGGGATTGCTGTAAACGCTCTTATTTACGGGGAGCCTTTCTGGGGGGCGGCTCTGTCAATGACCCGGAACGGGACTATCACCTGGAAATTATCGTTGACAACCAGGAAGACGGGGAAGCTATCGTCAATCTCTTGCGCGATCTGGGGCTAAAAGGCAAGCTGACTGCCCGCAAAAACAATTTTGTAGTCTACCTCAAGGAGGCAGAACAGATTGCCGATTTTCTCAGCCTGATTGGAGCCAATCGGGCCCGGCTGGAACTGGAAAATGCCCGGGTCGTGAAGGAAATGCGCAATAATGTTAACCGGCTGGTCAATTGTGAAACTGCCAATCTATCCAAAACGGTGAATGCTGCAGTCCGGCAGCTGGAAAATATTCGCCTGCTGGCGGAGAGGGTGGGTTTGTCCAATTTGCCGGAGGGTTTACGGCAGGTGGCAGAAGCACGGCTTAATTATCCCGATATCAGTTTGAAGGAACTGGGGGAACTGCTGGAACCGCCTTTGAGCAAATCCGGGGTGAACCATCGCCTGCGCAAGCTGGAGCAGCTGGCCAGTCGCCTGTTACAGGGGGAGAAAGGGGAATGAAAAAAGAGGAACTGGATGCTTTTTTGCGGTACAAAACAGCGATGGCTGTAGAGGCCAGCCGCCGTTTCTATAAACTGCGGGAAGGGCGGCAGGAGAAAGAGAAGAGCTGGACTCTGACTTTTCTTGGTACCGGCGGTAACCCGGAAGCGGTAATCAGCCAGCAACCGCGGACTGCTGGATTTTTTCTGCAGCTGGGGGATTTCTATTTCATGGTGGATCCAGGACCGGGGGCGTTATATGCTGCCCTGGAACTGGGGATTGATCTGGGTCAGCTGGATGCTGTCTATATCTCCCATGGCCATGTGGACCATTATGCCGGGGCGGAAAGCATTATCGAGGGCATGTGCTGGGCCATGTCCAGCCGCCGGGGAAAGCTCTTGCTGCCCCGGGATATGGTGGAGGAAAATGCCCATATCAGCACCTTTCACCGGGGGGAGGCGGCCCATAGCGGCTATCTGGGCGGCCCGGAAGTGGTGTTTTTGCAGGCCTATCAGCCGATTGCCCTGGGAGAGCTGACTCTGATTCCTGTACCGGCATATCATGGTCCGGAAAACTATGGGTTTATTCTGAAAGCCCCGGGGTTAATCCTGGGCTACACCAGTGATACCAATTTTCTCCGCAGTTATCGCACTTTCAGTGGAATCAAGGAGGTTATCCCCTGGGGGCCGGTGCTGGATTTCCAGGAAGCGATCAGCTGGCGGGAGGAACTGGTACAGGCCTACCGGAAAGTGGATCTCCTCATTGCCAATGTTACGGCCCATAATAGCTGGTTTCACCGGCATATTACCACCCTGGGCCTGCCTTATCTGTTGCGAGAAAGCAATATAAAACAGTGCTACATTACCCATTTTAATCACTGCTGTGTCTGGCCGGAAGATTTACGACCGGCCATGGCGGCATACGTGGAAGCGGTCAGTGGGGTGCCGACCAGTGCCGCTTATGATGGCTTGCAGGTTGATTTACAGCGATGGCTCAAGCGGGAGGGAGAAGATGAAGCGCAGAGTTGAGAGCTACCGGGTAGAGGGACCGAATAGTATGCAACACTGGACCCGAATTATTTCACCCTGGCGGGTGATGTTCAATTTTGCTATAATACAGCTGGGACGCTATTGTCCTTCTTTGCGCCTGAAAGCCTGGCTCTACCGCCATTTGCTGGGAATGCAGCTGGGGAAGAATGTTTCTCTGGGTCTGATGATGATGCCGGATATCTTTTTCCCTAACCGCATCAGCATTGGGGATAATACAGTGATCGGATATAACTGTACCATCCTGACCCATGAATATTTGGTGGAAGAATACCGGCTGGGAGAAGTAAAAATTGGCAAAAATGTCATGATTGGGGCCAACACCACTATTCTGCCGGGGGTGACTATCGGTGATGGGGCCAAAATCTCAGCCATGTCACTGGTAACCGGGGATGTGGAAGCAGGAGCGGTAGTTGGAGGTATACCTGCCAGGCCCTTGCGAATAAATTAGCAGTAAAAAGAGGATTTCCCCGGTAGAGAAGAGAAGTTATTAGTATTAGCCTGGGAAGGGAAGTAGGGAGCTATGTCAATCCGCATAGGTTATGGACTGAACCTGGAACAGAGCCAGAAATTGATAATGACTCCCGAATTGCGCCAGGCCATCACTGTCTTGCAGTTATCGGCCCTGGAACTGTCTGAGTACGTGCAACAGGAGCTACAGGAAAATCCTGTTCTGGAAATCAAGGAAGACAAGGAAGAGCTGCCGGAAACGGAAGTGGAAGCTAACGGGGGGAAGGATGATGGCCTGGATGTTGACTGGCAGGAGTATTTTGCTGACAAATCCGATCTGGGCATAGTCAGGCAGGGAGCCGAGGAAGAAAAGGAACAGGTACAGTGGGAAAATTTCCTCACTCAGGGACCGACTCTGGTGGAACACCTGCTGTTCCAGCTTAATGTCAGCCCTTTGGACCCCGGGGAGAAGGAAATCGGCGAGTTTATTATCGGTAACCTGGATGATAATGGCTATTTGACCTGCAGTACGGAGGAAATTGCCCGTAGCTTGCAGGTTCCGGTCGAAAAGGTAGAGAAAGTTTTGCGTACCATCCAGACTTTCGATCCGGCCGGAGTAGCTGCCCGCAATTTACAGGAATGTTTACTTCTGCAGGTAGAAGCTCTGGGCTGGAATGAACCCCTCTTGCCGGCTTTGATCCAGCATCATTTGACAGCTCTGGGGGAGGGGAAAGGGCCGAAAGTAGCCCGGGCCCTGGGGGTGCCGGTGGAGGAAATTCAGCGCCTCTATGACTTGATCAAACAACTGGATCCCAAACCGGGGCGGCGCTTTGGGGGCAACCAGGATGTGCGCTATGTAGTGCCAGATATTGTGGTGGAAAAAATCGATGGGGAATATATCGTGCTGGTTAATGATTATGGTGTGCCGCAACTGACCATCAATTCCACCTATCGCTCCATTCTTTTGCAGGAAAAAGATTCGGAAGCCAGAAAATATGTAGAGGCCAAACTCAATGCCGCCAGCTGGCTGATTCGAGCCATTGAACAGCGGCGTCTGACCCTGTACCGGGTGGCCAACTGTCTGGTGCAATTGCAAAAAGACTTTTTTGATTTCGGTTTGCGTTATTTAAAACCGCTGAACCTGAAACAGGTAGCCGAGCTGCTGGACTTACATGAATCTACCATCAGCCGGGCTACCGCTAACAAATATATCCAGACCCCCCATGGCGTATTTGAGGTAAAATATTTCTTCGCCAGCGGGCTGGAAAGCGGGGGTGGGCAGGAAGTTTCCTCCCGCAGTGTCAAATTGCTGCTGAAAGAATTGATCAGCAATGAGGATCCGAAACAGCCTCTGTCTGATCAAAAACTGGCGGAACTCTTAGGCCAGAAGGGAATCCAGATTTCCCGGCGCACCGTGGCCAAATACCGGGATGAGCTGGGCATACCAGCAGCAGCAAGGCGCAAACGCTACTAGAATTGCATAGAATATTACAACTTGGTGCATCCTATAAATGCCCCTCTTGACAAGGTGGAATTGCTTACCTTAGAATATGGATGTGGGGCAAATGCACCATCTTTTTTTCGGAAAGGCGGGACCATAATTGAATGGGCGGGACAATAACGGGCCTAACAGCCAGGAACTGGCATTACAGGAGCTGGTTCACTACGGACAGAAAGTAGTGCCTGAGCTCATACAGCAGCTGGAGAAAAGGTATACTATTCTTCGCAGCATCTATTTTGCCCAGCCGATTGGACGCCGGGTATTAGCCGCCAACCTGCGCATGGGGGAACGGATTGTACGCAATGAAACCGACTTCCTGCGCACTCAGGGTCTGGTGGAGGCCCAGCCAGGCGGGATGGTCATTACTCCCGAAGGTGAAGAGGTCATTTTCGGTCTGGAGCAATTAATCCGCTTGCTGAAAGGACTCACTTCCCTGGAAGAGGAGCTGGCCAGTCGCCTCGGTTTACATAAAGTGATTGTAGTGTCCGGGGATCTGGACCAGGAGCGCCAGGTTCTGAAGGAAATGGGTCGGGCCGGGGCCAACTTCTTGCAGGAAATTATCCACAAGGATAAAATTGAAACCATTGCTGTTACCGGCGGCACGTCCACTTTGAGTGTGGTGGAAAGCCTGCCAGAAATCAGTCCGGGGCGTTCCATTCTAGTGGTACCGGCCCGGGGTGGTTTCGGAACAGAAATGCGCACTCAGGCCAACGCCATTGCTGCCTTACTGGCAGGCAAACTGGGCGGGGAGTATCGCCTGTTCCACGTTCCTGACGCTCTGTCGCCCCAGGCGCGCCTGGCCCTGCTGGAAGAGCCCCACATTCAGGAGATGTTGCGGCTGATGACCCAGGCTCAGCTGGTGATTCACGGGATCGGCGATGCGGTGGAAATGGCCAAACGCCGTCATCTGCCCCAGGTGGAAATCAGCTGGCTGATGCGCCATGGAGCCGTGGGAGAGGCCCTTGGCTCTTATGTAGACAAAGATGGTAAGGTAGTGCTTTCGGCGCGCAACATTGGCTTAAATCTTCAGGAATTACCCCCTGCTTCCACTCTGGCGGTAGCAGGTGGTAAACATAAAGCTCAAGCCATACTGGCGGTCGCTGCCACCGGGGTACTGAAATACCTGGTGACAGATGAAGGGGCCGCTCAGGCAATGCTGGAAACATTAAGGAAAAAGAATTAGCAGTAAAGGAGAGATGAATCATGACAGTACGCGTAGGTATTAACGGTTTTGGCCGCATTGGCCGCAATGTTTTCCGGGCTGCTCTCAACAAGCCGGAAATCGAAATCGTAGCCATCAATGACCTGACTGATGCTAAAACCCTGGCTCATCTGCTGAAATATGACTCTGTGCATGGCATCCTCAATGCCGAAGTACAGGCTGGCGACGGGGAGATTATCGTTAATGGCAAGGCTATCAAGGTTTATGCTGAAAAGGACCCGGCCAATCTGCCCTGGGGCGATCTGGGGGTGGATATTGTGGTGGAATCCACCGGTCGTTTCACCAACCGGGAAGATGCTGCCAAACACCTGCAAGCTGGCGCTAAGAAAGTCATCATTTCTGCTCCAGCCAAAAATGAAGATATCACTATTGTGATGGGGGTTAACCAGGACAAATATGATCCAGCTAACCACCATGTAGTTTCCAATGCCTCCTGCACCACCAACTGCCTGGCTCCCTTTGCCAAAGTTATCCACGAGAAGTTCGGGATTGTGCGGGGCTTGATGACCACAGTACACTCCTATACCAATGACCAGCAAATTCTGGACCTGCCTCATAAGGATTTGCGCCGGGCCCGGGCTGCTGCTATGTCCATCATTCCTACCACTACCGGTGCAGCTAAAGCGGTCGGTCTGGTTCTGCCGGAACTGAAGGGCAAACTGAATGGCTTCGCAATGCGGGTTCCCACTCCTAATGTTTCTGTAGTTGACCTGGTCTGTGAGCTGGCTACCGAAGCAACAGCGGAAGAAATCAATGCCGCTCTCAAAGCTGCAGCTGAAGGGGAATTGAAAGGCATTCTGGCCTACACCGAAGAGCCCCTGGTTTCCAGGGATTTCAATGGCAATTCCAATTCTTCTATTGTGGATGGCCTCTCCACCATGGTGATTGATAAAAAACTGGCCAAGATTGTATCCTGGTATGACAATGAATGGGGTTACTCCTGCCGGGTAGTGGATCTGGCTCTGTATATTGCTTCCAAAGGTCTGTAATGGTAAGATATAGAGTGGGTTAAAAAACAGGGAGGTGGGCCCGCGTGGAAAAAAAGACCATCCGCGATGTGGACGTTAAGGGCAAACGGGTTCTGGTTCGGGTGGATTTTAATGTCCCCACGGACGAAAACCGGCAAATTACCGATGATACCCGGATCAGGGCTGCACTGCCCACCATTAAATACCTGCTGGAACAGGGAGCCAAAGTAATTCTGGCTTCCCACTTTGGCCGGCCGAAAGGCCAGGTTAATGAAAAATACCGTCTGGACCAGGTTGCCAAGCGTTTAAGTGAGCTGCTGGGCCAGGAAGTGGCCAAAACCAGTGACTGTGTTGGCCCGGAAGCCGAGGCTGCCGTTGCTGCGCTGGCACCCGGGCAGGCACTGCTGCTGGAGAATGTGCGCTTCCATGCTGAGGAAGAGAAAAACGATCCTGAATTCGCGAAAAAACTGGCGGCTTTAGCCGATCTATTCGTCAATGATGCCTTTGGCGCTGCTCACCGGGCCCATGCCAGCACCGCCGGTGTGGCCCAGTACCTGCCGGCTGTGGCCGGTTTCCTGATGGAAAAGGAAATCAGCATCATGGGCAAGGCCCTGGCCAATCCGGAGCGGCCCTTTGTGGCTATTATCGGTGGGGCCAAGGTGTCAGACAAAATCGGGGTTATCCAGAATCTGCTCACCAAAGTGGATACTCTGATCATCGGTGGCGGCATGGCCAACACCTTCCTCAAGGCTCAGGGGTATGAACTGGGTAAGTCCCTGGTGGAAGAGGATAAGGTCCAGCTGGCAAAAGAACTGCTGGCTACAGCCCAGCAACGAGGAGTAGAACTGTTGCTGCCCCGGGATGTAGTAGTAGCAGCCGCCTTCGCTCCCGATGCTGAACATAAGACAGTAGCCGTAGGGGAAATTCCTGCTGACTGGCAGGCCCTGGACATTGGCCCGGCTACCGCTGAAAAGTACGCTGGAGTAATTCGCCAGGCCAAAACTGTGGTCTGGAATGGACCTATGGGGGTCTTTGAAATGGATGCCTTTGCCAGAGGCACCGAAGCGGTGGCAAAGGCTATGGCCGAATGCCCTGGCACTACCATCATCGGTGGTGGCGATTCGGTAGCAGCAGTAGAAAAAGTGGGCGTAGCCGAAAAAATGACCCACATTTCCACCGGGGGCGGCGCTTCCCTGGAGTTTCTGGAAGGCAAGACCCTGCCTGGCGTAGCAGTACTGCAGGATAAATAAATTTCATACGTGAATGGAGGTGGCCCGGTTTGCGGCAACCAATTATCGCCGGGAACTGGAAAATGCATAAAACGGTAGCTGAGGCCCTGGCTTTTGTGGAAGCTATTAAGCCTGAGCTGGCCGGTGCCACCGCCGCGGAAACGGTCATCTGTGCACCCTTCACCGCCCTGGCCTCCCTGGCCGAGGCGGTGAAGGGCACTCCTATTCGTATTGGGGCCCAGGACCTGTTCTGGGAAGAACAGGGTGCCTATACCGGGGAAATTTCTCCCCTGATGTTAAAGGAACTGGGTGTCAGCTATGTGATAGTAGGCCATTCCGAGCGGCGGCAATATTTTGCTGAAACCGATGAGACAGTGAACAAGAAAGTCAAGGCAGCATTGAAACACGGCCTGGTTCCCATTGTCTGTGTGGGGGAAACCCTGGAACAGCGGGAAGCGGGCGAGACTTTTCAGGTGGTGGAACAACAGACCCGTCTGGGGCTGGCCGGTCTGACTGCAGAACAGGTTGCCGGTCTGGTTATTGCCTATGAACCGGTCTGGGCCATCGGCACTGGCCGCACTGCTACTGATGCTGATGCGGAGGAAGTGATCGCCTACATCCGCGGTGTGGTCAATGACCTGTTTGGGGCTGAAGCCGCTGAACGAGTCCGGATTCAGTACGGGGGCAGTGTCAAGCCTGACAACATCGTTGGTCTCTTAGCCCAGCCCAATATAGACGGGGCTCTGGTAGGAGGAGCCAGCCTGGATCCAGTTTCCTTTATCGCCCTGGTCAGGAGGTAAAAGCAATGAAACCTGTCAAACAACCGTTAGCCCTGATTATCCTGGATGGTTTTGGCTGGCGGGAAGAAAAGCGGGGCAATGCCATTGCCCAGGCTAACCTGCCCTATTTCCATCAGTTGCTGCGGGAATGGCCCTGGACCACGCTGGAAGCTTCCGGTCTGGCTGTAGGTCTGCCCCAGGGTCAGATGGGTAATTCCGAGGTAGGGCACCTGAACATGGGGGCCGGTCGTATTGTTTACCAGGAATTTACCCGTATCAGCCTGGCTATTAAAGAAAAGACCTTTTTCCAGAATGAAGTGCTGAAGGAAGCCATGCAAAAAGCCAAAAACAGTGGTAAAGCGGTCCATCTGCTGGGACTGGTTTCCGACGGAGGAGTGCACAGCCATATTGAACATCTTTATGCCCTGCTGGACCTGGCCAAAGCAGAGGGGGTAGAGCGGGTTTATATCCATGCTTTCCTGGATGGACGGGATGTGCCTCCCGCCAATGCCCTGGAATATATAAGGCCCCTGGAGCAAAAGCTATCAGCGATAGGGTTAGGCAAAATCGCTACCGTCAGCGGCCGCTACTATGCCATGGACCGGGATAAGCGCTGGGAACGGGTGGAAAAAGCCTATGCCGCTATGGTATATGGCGAAGGTGTTACCGCTGCTTCGGCGGAGGAAGCAGTTCAGTCTGCCTATAACCGCGGTGAGACCGATGAGTTTGTGAAGCCAGCAGTGATTGTAACAGAAGGTAAGCCGGTAGCCACTGTTAAAGCCGGGGATACCATGATTTTCTTCAACTTCCGGCCTGACCGGGCCCGTCAGCTGACCCGGGCTTTTGTGGACCAGGAGTTCAGCGGTTTTGAGCGGCGGCAAGGCTATTTCCCGGTGTATTTCGTCTGCATGACAGAATATGATGCCACTATTCCGGCACCGGTGGCTTTCCCGCCCCAGTCTTTGAAAAATACCCTGGGGGAAGTGCTGGCTGCCCATGGCAAAACTCAGCTCCGCATTGCGGAAACGGAGAAATATGCCCATGTCACGTTTTTCTTTAATGGCGGGGTAGAGATCCCCAACCCCGGGGAAGACCGCCTGCTCATACCTTCACCCAAAGTGGCCACCTATGACCAGAAGCCGGAAATGAGCGCCTTTGAAGTTACCGCTGAACTGCTGAAAGAACTGGAACAGGATAAATATGATGTGATCATCCTCAATTACGCTAATCCGGATATGGTAGGTCATACGGGGGATATGGAAGCAACCATTAAAGCCGTAGAGGCAGTGGATCAGTGTCTGGCTAAGGTAGTTCCTGCCATCCTCAAGCGGGGCGGTGTGGCCATCATCACTGGTGACCATGGCAATGCGGACTGCAAACGGGATGATGAAGGCAATGTCCTGACTTCTCATACCACCAGTCCGGTGCCCTTTGTTCTGGTTTCTCCTGAACATAAGGAGGCCAAACTGCGCGCTGACGGCAAGCTGGCTGATGTGGCACCTACTATTCTGGAACTAATGGGCTTGCCCCAGCCAGAAGAAATGACAGGACAAACCCTGTTGATCAAGTAAGGGAGGGATTTTTTGTGTCAACCATTATCGAAAATATTTATGCCCGGGAAATCCTGGACTCCCGTGGCAATCCCACAGTTGAAGTAGATGTCTACCTGGAAGATGGCACTCTGGGCCGGGCGGCTGTACCTTCAGGCGCCTCTACCGGCGCATTTGAGGCCGTTGAGCTGAGAGATGGGGACAAAGGCCGTTATCTGGGCAAAGGGGTCCAAAAAGCGGTGGATAATGTCAATTCCATCATCGCTCCCCAGCTGATCGGCATGGATGCCACTTTCCAGACCGAAATCGACAAGGTCCTGCTGGAACTGGATGGTACCCCCAATAAAGGCAAACTGGGGGCCAATGCCATCCTGGGCGTTTCCCTGGCGGTAGCCAAGGCCGCTGCCAAATCCCTGGGTCTGCCGCTGTATCAATACATAGGAGGCACCAATGCCAAGGAATTGCCGGTGCCCATGATGAACATCCTCAATGGCGGCAAGCATGCGGATAATAATGTGGACATTCAGGAATTTATGATCATGCCGGTGGGGGCCGATTCCTTTGCCGAAGCCCTGCGCATGGGTGCTGAAGTCTTCCACAATCTGAAGACTGTGTTGAAGGGCAAAGGGATGAATACTGCCGTTGGTGATGAAGGTGGCTTTGCTCCCAACCTCTCCTCCAACGAAGAGGCTCTGCAGGTTATTATGGAAGCCATTGAAAAGGCCGGTTACAAGCCGGGAGAAGATATCGCCCTGGCCCTGGATGTGGCTTCCACTGAGCTGTATAAAGATGGCAAATATGTGCTGGCCGGCGAAGGAGTATCCTACACTGCCGAGGAAATGGTAGCCTATTACGAAAAACTGGTGTCCAGATACCCCATCGTCTCCATTGAAGACGGTATGTCCGAAGAAGACTGGGAAGGCTGGGCCCTGCTCACTACCAGACTTGGCAAAAAAATCCAGCTGGTAGGGGATGACCTGTTTGTTACCAATACCGAGCGCCTGAGCAAGGGGATCGAGCGCGGGGTAGCCAACTCCATCCTGATCAAGGTCAACCAGATCGGTACTCTGACCGAGACCCTGGATGCCATTGAAATGGCCAAACGGGCCGGTTATACCAATGTCATCTCCCACCGCTCCGGCGAAACTGAAGACAGCACCATAGCTGATATTGCCGTGGCTGTTAATGCCGGTCAAATCAAAACCGGTGCTCCTTCCCGCACCGACCGGGTAGCGAAGTACAACCAGCTGCTGCGCATTGAAGAAGAGCTGGGCAATCTGGCTATCTATCGCGGCAAAAAGACCTTCTATAACCTGAAATAAGCAATTAGCCCCGTCCTTAGCGGACGGGGTTTTTGCTATACTGGTTATAGTGGATTTTGTCATAAGCCAGCTGCTCCAGGCTGGCTGGAGACCTGGTTTCGGCTGGATAGCCGATGGCCAGCAAGGCCAGGACCCGGTAAGGGGCCGGGACCTGCAGAACCTCCTTGACATATTCCTCCGAGGACTGCCCTGCTGCCGTTTGCCGCAGGCGAATCTGAATCCAGCAGGAACCCAGGCCCAGGGAGGTGGCAGCCAATTGCATCAGGATGGTAGCGATGGAGGCATCTTCGATCCAGACATCGCATTTGTTTTCATCGGCGATAACAGCGATACCCAGTGGTGCCTCAGCCAGAAAAGAAATACTGTGGGCCTTGGCTTTGGCCAGCTGTTGCAACAAACTTTTATCCTGGATGACAATGAATTCCCAGGGGCGCAGGCTGCGGGAGGAGGGCGCCAGCAGGGCCGCTTGCAGGATTTTTTCTATTTTTTCTTTCTCCACTGGCTGGTCGGTAAAACGGCGAATACTGCGGCGCTTTTGTAATAATTCCAGCATCTTACCCACTCCTTTCAAATTTTTATAACTATATTATAACATTGCTTTTTACTGGTGGAATATGCTAAAATGTCAGAAAAATGCCCTTGGAGGTGAAGGCATGCAGATAACAGGACGCCCGGTCACCCCGCTTTTTTTTCCGGGCAACCGGACCGGCATAGTATTGATTCATGGCTTCACCGGTTCACCGGGGGAAGTGGAGCCCCTGGGCCGGGCCCTGGCGGCTCAGGGCTGGACGGTACAGGTGCCCCTGTTACCCGGCCATGGCACTGATGTGGAAGAGCTGGCCCGCACCTGCTGGCGGGACTGGGTGGCTGCTGCGGAAAAAGCGGTAGTAGAGCTCAGGCAAAAGTGCGACCGGGTCTACCTGGCCGGGTTATCGATGGGGGGGTTGATCAGCCTCTACCTGGCCCATTATCAGCCGGTAGTAGGAGTGATCAGCCTGGCGGCCCCGATTTATCTCAAAAACAAGAAAGCCTATCTGGCTCCTTATTTACGCTGGGTCAGACGCTATGCTCCCAAAGAGAGGCAAGAAGATGGGCATTACCTGTTAACTCATTTCAATTATGATCACATACCGCTGGCCGCTCTGGTCAGTTTACTGGAATTTATTCGAACTGCCCGCAAGCAACTCCCCCTGGTACAAGTACCGGTCTTGCTTATCCAGGGTGATGCGGATGAGACTGTTGACCCGGCTAGTGCCGAATACATCTTTCACCAGCTGGGAAGCAGAGAAAAAAAGTTGTTGTCCCTTCCAGGAGGCAGACACCTTTTGCCTTTAGGGCCGCAGCGCCAGCAGGTGGCAGAAGCGGTAATTGACTTTATAAAAAATTTGGAGGAACAGAGCAATGAAGGAGTTTCCAGGAGAATATGACCACTGGTGTTTTGCCTGTGGCAAGCAAAATCCACGGGGTTTACATCTGGAATTTACGATAGAGGGGGAGGAGTATGTGACTACCTTCACTCCGGGCCCGGTCCATCAGGGCTATCCCGGTATCATGCACGGAGGGATTATCTGCACCCTGCTTGATGAAGTAATGGGCCGCTACCTCTGGAAGCAAGGCCTGACGGCACCTACGGCGGAATTGACGGTGAGATTTCGGCGGCCTGTTCCCATCAATGAACCTTTACAGGTTCGGGGCCGGGTGGTCAACCGCCGGGGCCGGGTGATTGAAATGGAAGCCAGTCTGATTTTGCTCAAGGACCAGCAAGTGGCGGCTACAGCCACTGGCAAATTCATTCAAATCAAAGAAGGAGGACTGACTGATGGACAGAATTGAAGCAGTACAGCTGATGGAGAAATATGTAACCAACACAAATTTGCGCAAGCACTGCCTGGCAGCGGAATTCGTCATGCGCCGCCTGGCCCGCCATTTTGGCGAAGATGAGAAAATCTGGGGCTTAGCTGGCCTCTTGCATGATATCGATTATGACCAGACCAAGGATGACCCGGCCCGCCACAGTCAGGTGGGAGCCGACCTGCTGGCTGAACTGGGGCTGCCGGAGGAAGTGGTCTATGCCGTGCGGGTACATAACGAATACCACGGCCTGCCCCGCCTGTCCCGCCTGGATAAGGCCCTCTACAGCGTTGACCCCACCACCGGCCTGATTGTGGCCGGAGCCCTGATCCGTCCGGAGAAGAAGCTGGCGGCAGTGGATGTGCCTTTTCTGGTCAATCGTTTTCACGAAAAATCCTTTGCCCGCGGGGCCAACCGGGAGCAGATTCAAGCCTGTACGGAACTGGGTCTGAGCCTGGAGGAGTTCCTGGGGCTGGCGTTAGAGGCGATGCAGGAACATAGTGAGGAACTGGGATTGTAGAGGTAAGACACCCTGGCGAGGGTGTCTTTTTTGTGCGCCCGGCATGGGCGTTGTCTATAGGGTGAAAGTCCCGAACGGCGAAGGTAGCAGTAGCCGTAGCTTAAGACAAGGGTGTCCACCGTGAGGTGGAATCTGAAGGAAGTCGGCGGCAAACCTCCGGCCCGACGAACAGGAACCACATAAGAGGCTAGCGGCAGTTGGATGAGCTTGCGAAACAAAGCGAAGTCCTTGCTACCGAAGGCTGCCGAGAGTAAATGTGGCGGGTAGATGGAGGGAAAGACAGCGCTCTTACCCGGGGAGGTCTGCCGGAGATGTTGGTAATGCCAATAACCCAGGTTGTAAGGCCTGGCTGAACCGGCAGAAGTCAGCAGAGGTCATAGTAGCCAGTACAGACGTCAAACTGGTGAAGGGCCGAACACAAAGCGAGGGATGGACTTGGCACGTTCGAGAGATACACAAAGACAGCAGAAAACCCCATATGGGGGGGTGGAGGAGAACAAAGGTGCCCCAGGAATCGACCAGGTCACGGTAAAAGACCTCCGGGACTACGTAAGGGAGCACTGGGACAGAATCAGGGAAGAACTTCTCACGGGAACCTATAAACCGCAACCGGTACGCCGGGTCGAAATCCCGAAACCTGGCGGCGGAACAAGGTTATTAGGAATCCCAACCGTCATAGACCGCCTAATCCAGCAGGCCCTCCTGCAAGTGCTTACTCCCATCTTTGATCCGGAGTTTTCCCCGTACAGCTACGGGTTTAGACCCGGACGCAGGGGACATGATGCGGTCAGACAGGCAAGGACGTACGCAGAGGAAGGATACACCTGGGTGGTAGACATGGACCTGGAGAAATTTTTCGACCGGGTAAACCATGACATCTTAATGGCCCGTGTTGCCCGCAAAGTGAGAGACAAGCGGGTACTAAGACTTATCCGCCGCTATCTTCAGGCCGGAGTAATGGTCAACGGAGTAGTAATGGACACCGAAGAAGGCACTCCCCAGGGAGGGCCATTGAGTCCATTGCTGGCTAACATAATGCTGGATGACCTGGACCGGGAACTGGAAAGACGAGGACACAGATTCGTGCGCTATGCGGACGACTGTAACATCTACGTCCGAAGTCAGCGAGCCGGAGAGCGGGTGTTTGAGAGCATTAAATCTTTCCTGGAGGACAAGTTAAAACTCAAAGTAAATGAGACAAAGAGTGCGGTAGACAGGCCGTGGAAGCGGAAGTTTCTGGGCTTCAGCATGTACAGAGGGAAAGACAGAGTAGGAATCAGATTAGCCCCGGAAACAGTTAAACGGGTAAAGAATAGACTTCGGGAAATGACATCACGAAGCAGGGCAGAGAAGATTTCGGACCGCATCAAGAGCATCAATGCCTACCTTGGAGGCTGGATAGGATACTACGCGCTGGCGGAAACGCCGGGCGTATTCCAGGAAATCGAAGGGTGGCTAAGGCGAAGATTGCGGATGTGCGTCTGGAAACAATGGAAACGTGTCCGAACCCGATACCGTGAACTGCGGGCCTTGGGCCTACCGGAGCGAGTAGTCCATATAATGGCTAATGCCCGTAAAGGCTACTGGCGAATGTCTCGACAATTAAATAACGCCCTGAACAATGCCTACTGGCAAAGTCAGGGCTTGAAGAGTTTGACTGAACGTTATCATCACATTCGTCAAGCTTGGTGAACCGCCGTATACCGAACGGTACGTACGGTGGTGTGAGAGGACGGAGGTTAATCACCCCCTTCTACTCGATTATATGCTGTATTTAGGAGGCAGATTTTCATTGAGTAAATGCAAGAAAGCTTGGAAAGGTGACATTTTCACAAGGTAAACACATGATTAAAATTACATTATTGACAAAATATTTACAGAAAAGGTAAAATAACATATATCAATGCGGGCGCTATCGCTGTCGACTTTTAGTCACTTGTTAAAGCAAATCAAAGATTCATCTTGCTGTAGACTGCAAAAGCGAAGTTACCAACTGCAATAGAAGTACACCAGATAACGTAAATGATGGGGAAATGGGTAGCACTTTAATTCAACTCTGCATTTTTATTTTATCTAGCCATAAATATATTACACAGAACTTTATTGGCTAGGGGGGTAACTTCACATGGCCTTAGTTGAGTTTCAGATATACTTTCCTATAGCGGATAGTGTAGTTTTAGAATTTTGGGATTCGAGGACAAAACTGGCGCATATTCCCATGGATATTGATTCCGATGGATATTGGGAAAAAAGTATTAACTTGGATGATGGCTTGTATCACTATTGTTTTTTCATTAATAACAGCTTTCGAGTCAATGACCCACAAACGTTTCCTGCTTATGTTCTAGAAAATGGTAAACCTATATCAAGTCTTGTAATCGAAAATTCCGAGGTTAGAAAATAAAATTATGATTCTGCTAATATAGAAGTTGAATACATAGACATGTATGCCGGAACGTCACGTTTGCCTAGACTCAACAGGGAATTCAGCAATTCTGATGGAGAAATAGGTATAAATATTGATTTTATTAAAGTTAAGGGCATACATCTAGTTAGTTTCGTATGGGTTAATCCTATGTTGGAAATAGCATACGTTTCTGATTGTATCGTATCAGGTAATCCTTCAGGCAAAGGACAAGCAGTTCAAGCTTCGGGTTGGATCACAACTGATCCCAATAATCAGCTAATCCCAGGCAAATGGCATCTTGTAGTTTTAGTAAATGGCAATGAAATTTGTTGTTTGCCATTCTATATACGAAGTTATTTCTACCGACTGCAACAGGGTAGAGTTATAGCCCTGTAAAAAATTAAAAATTATGGGAGGTATGGTAAAATGGGTATGGGGGACTTAAGGGTCGCCGAGAGAAAAGCAAGGTCAACACAACAGTCGGCAGCAAACAAAACTTCTACTTCGACAGTTCAAAAAACTTCTACTTCAACTACTCAAAAGTAACGCTAAGCTAAATTTGGGTAAGGCACAGGTATCTAGATTTAGTGGAGGACCTGGTGGAGTCAAAGGAGAAGCTTATACTGTGGAAACAGGTGTAGAGAGAGCTAATTGCGCTGTCAGAAAATCCTGACAGGCCAAGGGATAGCGAAATGTCAAAAATAAATTTACCCCAGAAAAAGGTGTATAGGAAAGGGTTTTTAGCGCAAAACAAGAGGCTGAGGGAAAAATTCACCCCAGCCTCAAATGTTGTAAAAAAATAAGCAACAGGCACCCACCTGTGATAAAATTGAAGTTGAAAAGACAAACAATCCTACACAGGGAGGGATGCCTGTTATGGCTATTATACCACAAATTAAGCTATTTGAGTGGACAGAATTACAAACAATTGGAGATTTAGTTCGTTTACGGCTGGTTCTGGATTACATGCCAGAGGAAGAATTGATGAGGACCCTTGAGAGAAGCCGGGGTAAAGGGCGAGACGATTATCCGGTTCGGGCAATATGGAATTCCATACTAGCGGGTATTGTGTTCCAGCATGAGAGTGTGGAGAAGTTACGGCGGGAACTGGCCCGCAATGGTCAATTACGA
>NZ_BDLQ01000112.1:0-260 GCF_002049255.1 Carboxydocella sp. ULO1
CCGCCGCGCAATGCACCGGAACGGCGTAACGTTTCATATACTTCCAGTAACCTATGGTTGAAGTATGCCGGGGTGATACTAACTTGAAAGGCACCCCTTCTTTTGTCGCTATCCGATACATTGCTCCTACCATTTTCGCAAATGGAAAATTGGAAGCCATGCGGTTAAACTTTTTATTAGTGTCCAGCCTGTCTTTGCCAAAGTTCAGGTTTTCTAAAACAATGGGTTTGCCTAAAAAGAAAGCTATATCTACCACTACT
>NZ_BDLQ01000113.1:0-221 GCF_002049255.1 Carboxydocella sp. ULO1
GAGATTAAGGGTAGTCCTTGCCCAAATCTCTAATATAAAGGAGAAGCTATAATGCGAGGCAAGGATATCACAAAATCCACATTTTTTCAATTGTTTCAGCCAATTTTTCATGAAAAAATTTTTCAGCTTATTAATAACGCAGGTGTTGACAAATACGTTAAAAAACTGACAGCACTTAAGCTATTCTATCTTCTGGCCTATGCCCAGTTAGAACAATTAAA
>NZ_BDLQ01000114.1:0-608 GCF_002049255.1 Carboxydocella sp. ULO1
ATCGGAAGGTGCGGCTGGATCACCTCCTTTCTAAGGAGACAACGAGTTTAGGTGGAAGAACATCCTGTTTAGTTTTGAGGGATCGAGCTAATCGAGGTTCGAAATTCGAGTTACGAAGTTCGAACCTGAGGCTGGATTTCTCGGTATAGATAACAACATGGGCCTATAGCTCAGCTGGTCAGAGCGCACGCCTGATAAGCGTGAGGTCAGTGGTTCAAGTCCACTTAGGCCCACCATTAAAACAAAGTGTGGGGGCGTAGCTCAGCTGGGAGAGCGCTTGAATGGCATTCAAGAGGTCAGCGGTTCGAACCCGCTCGTCTCCACCATATCTACGAAGTTCGAGGTTCGAAGTTCAAACCTGGGCTGGATTTCTCAGTTAAATTAGGTCTAGTGCAGTTTTTTGGCCGCCGGGCTTTGGAAACGTAGTATTGTCGGCAGCTATGCTGCCGGTAACAATACTAGTGACAGCCGTAGGCGGACAAAAAACGAGCACACTGTTCCTTGAAAACCGCACAGAGTAAAAGGTAACACACTCTGCGAAACATCGTAGCGTGTAGAGTGGAACCATTTTGGCCGCCGGGCTTTGGAAACGCAGTATTGTCGGCAGC
>NZ_BDLQ01000115.1:0-274 GCF_002049255.1 Carboxydocella sp. ULO1
TCCGGATCTAAGCCTGCTTGCGGCTCCCCGGAGCTTTTCGCAGCTTTCCGCGTCCTTCTTCGGCTCTTGGCGCCAAGGCATCCACCGTATGCCCTTAGTATCTTAACCTCGTGCTTCCCCATTTGTCCGCCTACAGCTGTCACTAGTATTGTTACCGGCAGCAAGCTGCCGACAATACTGCGTTTCCAAAGCCCGGCGGCCAAAATGGTTCCACTCTACACGCTACGATGTTTCGCAGAGTGTGTTACCTTTTACTCTGTGCGGTTTTCAAGGA
>NZ_BDLQ01000116.1:0-243 GCF_002049255.1 Carboxydocella sp. ULO1
GAAGCTGGAAGCATGGGCTAAGTCTGGTATTCTGATATAAAGAAAGCCGTTCGGGTAAGGGATAACCTGAAACTCTCCTTCGTACTTGCCCAGGTTGCCGGGATAAGGAATATTAAAACCCTCCGGCCACGGTTCCGGCTGGCCGGAAGCGCTAACGTTACACAGGGCTACCCCATCAGGGTTTGTGTCTATAGCCAGACAACCTTTAGCAAAGTCCGGTTCCTGCACCCTGACCACTTCAAA
>NZ_BDLQ01000117.1:0-264 GCF_002049255.1 Carboxydocella sp. ULO1
CATTGCTAGCATAACACATAGGGCCAGTCCGCACCGCAGCTTCATTTTGGCCATGCCCCGAATGGTATGCTGTTCGAATCCAAAGGATACATCGAGTCTGCTATTTACCCTTTCTACTGCGGTGCGTTTTTTATATTCTTTTTCCCACTTATAGCTTGCCCGGTCGATCGGCGTGAATATCCGTCGGTTTTCCGCTAGCGGTATACGTATTCCCTGACTAACTGAACACTGTTCCATTCCCTGACACTTGATTCCGTATCGCTT
>NZ_BDLQ01000118.1:0-252 GCF_002049255.1 Carboxydocella sp. ULO1
TTCTGCCAGCCGGTGCACACTGCCCTTGGACGGCCCGTCCGGAATGGGCTCTTCCAGTAAACGCCGGGGCAGGGTATCGTCCTGGGCGGTATAGCCCTCCTGCAGGTTGAACAGGCGCTCATTGTTCCAGATCCGTTCCCCGCAGGCCAGCAGTTGTTCTGCTGTCAGGTTTTCCCCGGTGGCGGCATTATACAGGTCGGCATAATCCTGCGCCCCCAGGGCAAAGGAGGTGAACAGGCACAGCCCCAGGCT
>NZ_BDLQ01000119.1:0-339 GCF_002049255.1 Carboxydocella sp. ULO1
ATGTTTAGGAAATTATGCTTTAAGGCTTGATGTGGATAACTTAGGGTGTTAAGGTAGAAATATGAGAGCGCATGAGAAAGAAAATAAACAATCAATAAAAATAGTCGATATACTTAAAGAACATTGGGAACGGTTTCTCCAAATATACGGAGAAAAAATACCGGAAGACATGAGGGAGAGTGTAATTGAAGCGGTAGAAAAGGCAATAAAATGCGGGGACCCAAAGTACGGTTATGCAGAATACATATGTACTAATTGTACCGGGAGCGAGAAAAAGAAAGTAGCATTTACATGTAAGAGTAGATTTTGTAATCGATGTGGAAAAGTTTATATAGAAAA
>NZ_BDLQ01000120.1:0-251 GCF_002049255.1 Carboxydocella sp. ULO1
TTCCTGCGGGCGTGCCGCCATTTTTCACGGGCGGCCCGGCCCTGGCAGACCTTTTCCCACAGCCTTCTGCCCCCAAAGACTACCTCTGGTATTGTCCCCTTCTCCTGGTAATCCTTCAGTTCAGCCAGCCTTTTTGCGAGTGAAACCACCCGCTTGTTCCGCCCCTTGACTGCCAGGCGGAGCTTTTCAATAACTTCTGAAGCAGCCCCCTTTTCCTCTGCCTTCGCCAGTTTCCTCATAGCCAGGCTGAG
>NZ_BDLQ01000121.1:0-288 GCF_002049255.1 Carboxydocella sp. ULO1
CATTGCTAGCATAACACATAGGGCCAGTCCGCACCGCAGCTTCATTTTGGCCATGCCCCGAATGGTATGCTGTTCGAATCCAAAGGATACATCGAGTCTGCTATTTACCCGTTCTACTGCGGTGCGTTTTTTATATTCTTTTTCCCACTTATAACTTGCCCGGTCGATCGGCGTGAAAATCCGTCGGTTTTCCGCTAGCGGTATACGTATTCCCTGACTAACTGAACACTGTTCCATTCCCTGACACTTGATTCCGTATCGCTTTGCCGGACATAACTTCTTTAGTGT
>NZ_BDLQ01000122.1:0-309 GCF_002049255.1 Carboxydocella sp. ULO1
TTGCCAGTACACTATAGAGCTTGTGGAAGCCCGGGAATTAGTGGTATATACTGAGTCCGAGAAAAAAAGTAAACAGCAGTTATCAAAGAAACGACCTTCACCGCCACCATCCAAGACCTACACTGTTAAACCGGGTGATAGCCTCTGGAAAATTGCGAAAAAAGTTTTGGGAGACGGAAGCAGGTGGAGAGAAATTTACAACAAAAATAAAAGTGTTATCGGAAAAGACCCAAATAAGCTTAAGCCAGGGCAAATTTTAAGAATCGCCTAAAAGGCGGTGGTAATATTGATTGATGTTTCTAAAATTGC
>NZ_BDLQ01000123.1:0-48672 GCF_002049255.1 Carboxydocella sp. ULO1
TGAATATTATCGGAAGTTCATAGGTCGCGTCAACTATCAGATGCAGTTTGTACCCAAACCATTTCACGATCTTCTCCCATGCCTTACCGTTCTCGTACACCCCTCTATATCCCTTCCTGCCATAGTCCGCATCTGTATCCCGGCGACCGTCTCTTTCTCCCTTTTTATTTTTGTGTTTGGCAAATGATTAATTTCTCCTGTTTCATCAGTGCCTTTAAAAACCGGGTGTATGCCCAGGGCGACGGTACTTGTTCATTAAACCCGCAAAGCTCTCGTAATTGACCATTGCGGGCCAGTTCCCGCCGTAACTTCTCCACACTCTCATGCTGGAACACAATACCAGCTAGTATGGAATTCCATATTGCCCGAACCGGATAATCGTTTCGCCCTTTACCCCGGCTTCTCTCAAGGGTCCTCATCAATTCTTCGTCTGGCATGTAATCCAAAACCAGCCGTAAACGAACTAAATCTCCAATTGTTTGTATTTCTGTCCACTCAAATAGCTTAATTTGTGGTATAATAGCCATAACAGGCATCCCTCCCTGTGTGGAATTGTTTGTCTTTCAACTTCAATTTTACCACAGGTGGATGCCTGTTGCTTATTTTTTACAACATTTGAGGCTGGGGTGAATTTTTCCTCAGCCTCTTGTTTTGCGCTAAAAACCCTTTTCTATACACCTTTTTCTGGGGTAAATTTATTTTTGACCTTTCGCTAATCCCTTGGATTGTCAGGATTTTCTGACAGCGCAATTAGCTCCTAAGAATTATCGCCAGAGATACTGGGCATGATTTTGCTACAGTTAAGAAATACGTCAATAAAGAAGATTTTAATGAGGTAAAACAAAGACGGCAAAGGGAAAGCAAGCTTGAACCATACAAATATCTTATTGATGAATGGTTACAAGAAGATTTAAAGGTAAAGCCCAAACAGAGAGTTTGAAATCTCGAGCCGCACTGTTAGGGCCTACGTTTCTCAAAAGAAATCGGAACTTTTCGGGCAGAAAGAAGGGTATTTACCACTAGAACACCCGCCCGGAGAAGCCCAGGTGGATTTTGGACAGGCGGAATTTATAGAAAATGGCGTTAAAATTACAGGTCATTACTTAAATGTCTCTTTCCCTTACAGTAATGGTGGATACACACAGGTGTTCAAGAGCGAAAATCAGGAAAGCTTTCTAACTGGTTTAAAAAATATTTTTGAACATATTGGCTGCGTTCCTGATCGTATATGGTTGGACAATCTATCGGCAGCTGTAGTAAATATTAAAAAGCATGGGGAACGTGATCTAACGGCGATGTGCAAAAGATTTGCTCTTCATTATGGTTTTGAATGTAATTTCTGTAACCCCAATAGCGGGCATGAAAAAGGATCTGTAGAAAGCAAGGTGGGTTACCACCGCAGAAACTTCTTTGTTCCAATTCCGGAATTTAAGGATATGGCAGAGTACAACAAAAATCTACTGGAACTAGCTGACATAAAAATGAATAGGCAGCACTATAAGAAAAAACAAATAATTACGGCAAAGTTAAATTTGATAACCGTATATATTCCACAAGCCCTGAATATGCGGGCAAGCAAGTTTGGATAAAAGCCAGTGCTTTTGACATAGTAATTCTCGATCAGGATTATCGCTATATAGAAAAACACAAGCGGCTTTACGGTGAGCAGAAAGAATCTATGAAATGGCTACCATACCTAAAGCTAATGGCAAAAAGACCTACAGCCCTTAAATACAGCGGCTTTTTTAAAGAATTGCCCCAAACTATACAGGATTACTTCGAGAGATGCGAATACCAGCAAAAGAAAGCAGCACTACAAGTATTATCAAAAATGGTTGCTTTAACTGATATCCATACCGCTACTAAGGCTTTTGAAACAACGATAAAACATGGCTTGACCGATCTGGATAGTATATGGGCTACATTTTACACAATGACTAATCAATCGCCAGCAGCCAGTGAAATTAAACTGGGTGATAAAATTCCGGACATCACGCCTTATAGCGTAGATAATTCATCCTACGATTGCCCTCTCAAGGGAGGTGACGCAGGATGGAAGAACTGATAATCCAGCACTGTAATAAGCTGAAATTTGGAGGCAGGATAGTTGAAAATTACAAAAAGATAACAGCTGAAACACACGAAGAATTCCTCGAAAAGCTCCTCCGTATGGAAGTTGAAGCCAGGGAAATTAATCTTAAAAACCGGCTGTTAAAAAATGCCTGTTTTGATGTGATCAAAACTTTTGAGAACTACTCTTTTGATGATATATAAATCCCTAACAGTATCGATACTGAAACAATTAAGACGGCCGCCTTCATAAACAAGAAGGAAAACTTGATATTATATGGGCCGGTCGGGACTGGCAAAACACACTTGGCAACAGCCATAGGTGTAGAGGCATGTAGTAGAGCTAAGAAAGTTAAATTTTACAGAACTGCAGCTCTGGTTAATCAGCTGCTGGAAACCAAAAGAACCGGGGAGCTGAAGAAATTTCTTAAACAACTTAAGAATTTAGATCTGCTCATTTGCGATGAATGGGGCTATATTCCTTTCGAAAAAGAAGGTTCACAATTATTATTTCAGGTAATCTCGGAATGTTACGAGAAGAAAAGCCTGATTATTACTACCAACCTTGAGTTCAGTAAATGGAATAGCATATTTTATGATGAAAAGCTTACTAGTGCATTAATTGACAGAGTTATTCATCATAGTCATCTATTGATGTTTACCGGAAGTAGTTATAGGCTTAGACACTCAACCATAAATTGCTAAATATGTAAGTTGGGGTGCTGGAAAAATAAATTTCCAAATGCATGATTTTTTACTTGCCAAACACATACGGGAAATGGGTGCGAAAATAGTTTCAATTCCTCATAGGTAGGCTCAAAACAATAAGCCCACATCAAGATTTATAGCCTTTTCCAGGGGTTTCAATTCCTCATAGGTAGGCTCAAAACGCAAGCGGCAATAGCAAAACGCAAAAGGAAAGCAGCGTTTCAATTCCTCATAGGTAGGCTCAAAACTCTGCGTCTGTGTGCAATAGCCCACCCCCTTTTCTGTTTCAATTCCTCATAGGTAGGCTCAAAACATTGACAAGTTCACTGATAGTCAACTATACTAAAAGGTTTCAATTCCTCATAGGTAGGCTCAAAACCGTACTTCTTCATCGTCGATATCAAGGCGCAACAAGGTTTCAATTCCTCATAGGTAGGCTCAAAACGACGTATGGTTGCCGACAAAAGAACAGTGCCTGCAAGTTTCAATTCCTCATAGGTAGGCTCAAAACCTGACCCCTCGATGTGGAACAAGACAGGGGCAATCGGGTTTCAATTCCTCATAGGTAGGCTCAAAACCCTGGTGGAACCGGGCAGAGGTGCAGGCATAGCCTGGTTTCAATTCCTCATAGGTAGGCTCAAAACTGGAGGGAGAAAATAAAGTCCCTCCTCGAGAGTGGCGTTTCAATTCCTCATAGGTAGGCTCAAAACAAACCTTCGAGGCGCAAACTTCCAAAAGGCTAACCGTTTCAATTCCTCATAGGTAGGCTCAAAACTTTCTTTTCGTTTCCCGGTTTTGCGCTCCCGGACTAGTTTCAATTCCTCATAGGTAGGCTCAAAACGTTCACTCTATACCCCCCTTTATTTCGCACCAGATGTTTCAATTCCTCATAGGTAGGCTCAAAACAGACCTGCTTTTTTTGTTGAAATTGTGCCAATATAGTTTCAATTCCTCATAGGTAGGCTCAAAACGCGGACCTATATAGCACGTGGGGTTATACCAAAGGCGTTTCAATTCCTCATAGGTAGGCTCAAAACCCGGGTGCTGGTAAAACTTATTCAATGTGTTATGATAGTTTCAATTCCTCATAGGTAGGCTCAAAACGAAAAGAATCAAAATCAAATTTATGCTTACAAAACTAAGTTTCAATTCCTCATAGGTAGGCTCAAAACTCATATCACATAAGTAGGAATATAGGATATGCAATAGTTTCAATTCCTCATAGGTAGGCTCAAAACCAATCAGCCTCTGCACTTCTGCTGGGTCCTGGTACTGTTTCAATTCCTCATAGGTAGGCTCAAAACCGCTGTTGCGCAAAGTGTAGAAGGGAGGTTTAAACAGTTTCAATTCCTCATAGGTAGGCTCAAAACCGGCCGAGGAAAAGCGGCTGGTCAGGCCGTAGTTTGGTTTCAATTCCTCATAGGTAGGCTCAAAACTTTGATTATGCGCGATGCTACGGGACCAATTAAAGTTGTTTCAATTCCTCATAGGTAGGCTCAAAACGAAAAAAATAAAAGAACAAATGAGGAGGGCTTGTAGAGTTTCAATTCCTCATAGGTAGGCTCAAAACCAGGAGGCAGCACCTTTTGCGCAACATGCCTATGTTGGTTTCAATTCCTCATAGGTAGGCTCAAAACATTTTTTTAGCTTTAGGTAGTAAGTAGTTTACTAGTGTTTCAATTCCTCATAGGTAGGCTCAAAACCAGGAGGCAGCACCTTTTGCGCAACATGCATATATTGGTTTCAATTCCTCATAGGTAGGCTCAAAACGAAACTTTGCTGGACTATGAGGACAGGCCTGAGTATTCGTTTCAATTCCTCATAGGTAGGCTCAAAACTTTTGGCCTTGTCCCTGATTGGCTGGACAAATTCCAGTTTCAATTCCTCATAGGTAGGCTCAAAACAAATAGAGCCAAATCCGCCAAAGGTGTCTAATTCTAAGGTTTCAATTCCTCATAGGTAGGCTCAAAACTTATTTGCCTAAGCTTGTCCATTTCTTCGGCGATGCGGTTTCAATTCCTCATAGGTAGGCTCAAAACGCGCTAACGGTAGCCGATGTCGCAGGCAAGGATAAGCGTTTCAATTCCTCATAGGTAGGCTCAAAACAGGGATTGAACATGAGCAAGCAACTAACTCCACCCAGGTTTCAATTCCTCATAGGTAGGCTCAAAACCGATGAACCTGCGGGAGATATTGCATTTCTGCAGGCGTTTCAATTCCTCATAGGTAGGCTCAAAACCCTTCTGGGTCTCATACTCTGCCCGCAGTTTGGCAGAGTTTCAATTCCTCATAGGTAGGCTCAAAACCAGGTTCTGGACACATTGCCAAACCTGGCTCCTGCTCGTTTCAATTCCTCATAGGTAGGCTCAAAACCCGCATTATCGTCTTCCGCCGCACGTTTCCGGACTGTTTCAATTCCTCATAGGTAGGCTCAAAACCGTCATACCGTTGCGGTCTGCCTCCATCGGCAAAAGTTTCAATTCCTCATAGGTAGGCTCAAAACAAATAAAGGGGGGTATAGAGTGAACGATATAAAGAGACGTTTCAATTCCTCATAGGTAGGCTCAAAACGTGAACCAGTTTAAATACCATTTCAACCGCTTTTAAGTTTCAATTCCTCATAGGTAGGCTCAAAACCCTTTAGAGGGGGCGGTTTTAAGTACATCTTCTAAGTTTCAATTCCTCATAGGTAGGCTCAAAACTCTTGTTTCAGGTGGATAACGCAATAAGCAAGTGCCGTTTCAATTCCTCATAGGTAGGCTCAAAACGTTATCATCTACTAACCTCCTCCTTATAGAATTTATAGTTTCAATTCCTCATAGGTAGGCTCAAAACCAACGGCGATATGCATGTAGATTACTATGAAAGAAGTTTCAATTCCTCATAGGTAGGCTCAAAACATTGCCAGTAACACTTACAAGATAGCGCCAAGTTCCGTTTCAATTCCTCATAGGTAGGCTCAAAACTACTACTGCACCCAGTGCAGTACCAGCATTAGCAAGGTTTCAATTCCTCATAGGTAGGCTCAAAACCAGCTTTAGCGAATTAGGACACACGACTATTGAAGGGTTTCAATTCCTCATAGGTAGGCTCAAAACTGGCGAGTTCGGTTTGTTTTCACTTTTCTGAGCTTTGTTTCAATTCCTCATAGGTAGGCTCAAAACCTTATTTTGCACTCCGGACATGTGTATACGGTTTCGTGTTTCAATTCCTCATAGGTAGGCTCAAAACAAGTTCCGGCAGCTTTCTTCCAACTCATCCTCTGTCGGTTTCAATTCCTCATAGGTAGGCTCAAAACTTATTGAATCTTATGACATCTGTTACACGAGAGTATAGTTTCAATTCCTCATAGGTAGGCTCAAAACCTTTGGAAGATAACAACATGCCTTTACTGGAAAGACGTTTCAATTCCTCATAGGTAGGCTCAAAACATGAAATTTTGTTGCATAAGCAAAATGGCCGCTAACCCTGTTTCAATTCCTCATAGGTAGGCTCAAAACATCAACCTTACATAAATACTTGCACAACTCAAATTCGTTTCAATTCCTCATAGGTAGGCTCAAAACCCCTGGGCCCACACACACACAGGGCCCGATATATTAGTTTCAATTCCTCATAGGTAGGCTCAAAACCCCTACTCGGGCAGCCACCCAAAGACATAGATTTCCGTTTCAATTCCTCATAGGTAGGCTCAAAACGAAGGCATTGAGAGTTTTGGCCAGTTCTGATCTGAGTTTCAATTCCTCATAGGTAGGCTCAAAACAAACACTTGGGACAAGACATTGCGATACAGGGTGAATCGTTTCAATTCCTCATAGGTAGGCTCAAAACGCCGCTACCTCATGTGGGTTTGATGCCCTGTACCATGTTTCAATTCCTCATAGGTAGGCTCAAAACGGTGGACCGTAAAATTTTTGTGCAGTTGCTCTACCACCGTTTCAATTCCTCATAGGTAGGCTCAAAACCTGCAAAAGCTGGCGGAAGAACACGAGGCTGGCAACGGTTTCAATTCCTCATAGGTAGGCTCAAAACCGTCCATGTCCTATCCTCCCCCTTATGCAACACAAGTTTCAATTCCTCATAGGTAGGCTCAAAACCAGTTCATTAGACATGCCCCGTTTGCCGAAATAATACGTTTCAATTCCTCATAGGTAGGCTCAAAACGCCAACAGCTAAACTAATCGCACATACTCCGAACCCGTTTCAATTCCTCATAGGTAGGCTCAAAACTGACCTGAGGAAGGCAGACATGAGGGAGGCAGACATGTTTCAATTCCTCATAGGTAGGCTCAAAACTGTTAGCAATTTTTTTGATGAATCTGTTATTTATATGTTTCAATTCCTCATAGGTAGGCTCAAAACTTTTAAAATGATTACCAGGATAACTAATTTTATCAAGTTTCAATTCCTCATAGGTAGGCTCAAAACTTTTTGGCTGCCGACCCGGTTAGTTTTCGCATAGCCGTTTCAATTCCTCATAGGTAGGCTCAAAACGCGAAAGGTGCAACGGACACAGAGTTAAAGTTTTTCCGTTTCAATTCCTCATAGGTAGGCTCAAAACATGATTTCAAAGTACCTATAGGCAAGATAGCTGCTAGTTTCAATTCCTCATAGGTAGGCTCAAAACGTACGTTATGGAGATGCGACGGGGTAAGTTTTATATGTTTCAATTCCTCATAGGTAGGCTCAAAACTGTAATTATACCTGCAAGAAGAAAACAGGCCTAAAAAGTTTCAATTCCTCATAGGTAGGCTCAAAACAGCAACTGAAAAGCAGTGTAAGCTACAAGCGGTCAAGTTTCAATTCCTCATAGGTAGGCTCAAAACTCGGAAGAAAAAAGCAAGGCCATTTGTGTCACAGGCGTTTCAATTCCTCATAGGTAGGCTCAAAACGTATTCTGGTCAATAAATGCTTGCCTTTTAATTCCTGTTTCAATTCCTCATAGGTAGGCTCAAAACCTGAAGGAATTGGACATGCAAACACCCGGGAACGCGTTTCAATTCCTCATAGGTAGGCTCAAAACAGTTTGTCGGAAACTTCAATGAAGTCGCCATACTGTTGTTTCAATTCCTCATAGGTAGGCTCAAAACAAGATCTCATTTTGTTGATCAACATAGCCATCCATAGTTTCAATTCCTCATAGGTAGGCTCAAAACGAAAGGGTTAAACATTAGTTTAACAGGGAAGAAAAAGTTTCAATTCCTCATAGGTAGGCTCAAAACTCAGAAAAGTATAGCAGAAGATACATTTTTAACTTTGTTTCAATTCCTCATAGGTAGGCTCAAAACAGCTAGGATTGGGGGTATTGGATGGATCCGATAGTGTTTCAATTCCTCATAGGTAGGCTCAAAACAGGCGAGAAGATAAAGATGAGTATGGCGTAACGATGTTTCAATTCCTCATAGGTAGGCTCAAAACCGATAAAGGTGCAGAATTCAAGAAAATCAAAATCATGTTTCAATTCCTCATAGGTAGGCTCAAAACCCCAGCTACAGGCTAAGGCCTTGCCGGAGGTGGTAACAGTTTCAATTCCTCATAGGTAGGCTCAAAACCCATTGCGGGTTTATGAGAATGCAGGCAAGACAAGGATTTGTGTTTGGTATTGTCTTAGGCTTGCTTTTCTCTTTTCAATGGTTTTGTTGGTAGTCAGCAGTTGTAAAAGCCATGATATACCTGGCTTCGCCGTCATTTAAGATATGTCGTCGACCCCCGGGGGTTTTTGCACTACTGGAGGTCGACGACTAGTATTCTTCATTCCAACCTCCAGTAAATTTTAAAAAATATTATTATCCCCGCCTTTTTTTATTCCAATGCTTTCTCTTTTATAGTACTTCGTCGTGCGAAAATTGTAAAAGATTATCGAGTCCTCCTTTTCATTAATGATCTTCGCCAATTCCATTTTTAGCTTGAGGAAATTTGCCTCTGTTATCTCCCCTTCCAACACAGAATTCTGCACCCAGTGCAAATATTGGCGAGCCTTCTTCAGCACTTTGTTGACCCTCTTCTGATTCACGTCGTAAACCATTATTATAAACACGCCTTCAATCTGGCCTCCTCACCAATGGGACACAAAAGGAGTATATTCTTCTTCCCCCATAAGATGCTTCTCCAGTTTGTAGAGTTCAAGCCGAATCAAACGTCGATACGACACCTCCCGGTTCAATTTCCGATGCTTTATAGTGGTTTTTAACTTACTATCAAATTCTTCCACGAAGGCTTTTTTGCCCCTGTCTTTCAACACAATGCCGTTAGTTTCTTTGTCAAAGTCAGAAGGGGTTATCATCTTTTTGCTGAGAAGGTTAAAGATTACGCGGTCGACGATAATCGGCTTGAATATCTCTGCCACGTCTAAATTTAAAGAAAACCGCCTGAAGTTAGTAGCGTGCAAAAAACCGATGCGAGGATCCAAGTGGGTTTTATATATTTCGCTCAAAACTACGGTGTAGAGAAGGCTGTTGCCAAAACTGATAAGAGTGTTGAGGTTGTTTTGGGGAGGACGCCGGGTTCGCTGTTCAAAAGCAAAATTATCGTCGCCGATAATGGTATCGAAAGCCCGATAATAATGTTCGCGCATGTTGCCCTCTATGGCCATCAAGGCCGGAATGTCGGGGCAATTTTCAATTTGCAAACTCAGCTTTTCCACTGCATTCAGAGTTTCTCCTACTGCCCGCCCTCGGTTTTCGTAATATTTCAGCACTTGTCTTATGTTGCGGTAGGCCCCTAACACAAATTGCCTGGCAAGATAAAGCCTTTTTTCTTCATCGAGATAATGTTCGGCCTGGCGCAGAATCATGTAGCCGGAGTTGTAGTGTTCGCGCGGGTAGAAAGTGCCGGAGTAATAGCCATGATAGTTGAAATAGTGGAGAAGGATTTGGTGGGAACTAATGAAGTCTAAAAATTTTTTGTTGACGTTCACTTCACCAAAAACATAAATCTCGTTGGTGTTCTCCACAGGAATAAACTTTTTGCCTTCATTGTTCTCGAAATAAATGGTGTTTTCTTTTCGCTTCAGCTCGCCGTTGGAAAAAATGTAAAATGTCTTTTTCATGACTGGCAAAACTCCTTGTAAGCACATTTAGAACAATAGGATATACGTCGATAAGAAGGTGGTTTTTCCTGTAGGATCAACCTTTGAATTTTTTTGATTAGGTCTTCAACTTCTTTCCTACTTTCTTCTGTTAATTCCACTCTTTCCTTTCTACGCTCCGCAGGAAAAAGCAAGACGCCGCTTGTCTTCAAGCCAGATTGTTCCAGACAATAAAGGTAAAAGAGAAGCTGAAAGCGGGCGCTGCTCATCGCCCGGGAACTCTTTTTTACCTCACCAACAAGCAGGTCACCTTTTTCTGTTTTAATCAAGTCTACAGCCATGTTCTCCAGGTGAATCTTCTTTTTCTTTTCCCGTAGGTAGCTTTCATTGTCAATTAATCTGCCTAGTTCCAAAATGGGATCCTCTTGGTCGGGAACTATCTGGTGAGCCATCAGCCACGCCTGCCGAGGGCAAATCATATAACTCTGGACAAGGGTGCCATTCACCAGTCCTACCATAGTGCGAGTTCACCCTCACATTTAAAACCGGTCTCGGTGTCATAATACTCTTCCAAGTTGCTGCGGCCAACATAACCAAATCCATAATCGAATGGTGGGAGATTTTTGCTTTTTTTAGGAATATTAACAACGTACTGATAAAACTTACTTTTGAAGCGGTTAAACTCCAGTCTCCGCTCCCAAACATTTGGAATTTCTTTTAACCGTTTGTACTTCTCCCAAATTTCCGCCGCCTCTTCGTCCCACTCCACGAAAACGCTTACCCGGGGAATATCATTTTCAATTAAGCTAAAAGCAGACACTGGAATTTTGTTACCTTCGGTACTGTCACTGCTGTCATAAAAAAGGGACTGGAGAGCATTGAGAAGCTTACGTGAATCCTCGGCCGATTTCCTTTCCTCCACAAGGGAGAAATATTTTTCTACCAAATGTAAAAATCTGCTCTCGCTTATTTCCTTTTCTTCTTTCAGGATCTCTTCTGTAGCCCGAAGTAAAACCTGGTCGTAGATATAAGAAGCGTATTTGCGCCGCTCATCGCGCAGTTTTACTACAATAACTTTGCCCTTTTTCCTCCCCTCCCGGTTGCATCTTCCCGCCGTTTGGTTGATACAATCAAGGGGGGCCAGATCACGGTAAACAACGTCAAAATCGATGTCCACTCCCGCTTCAACCAACTGAGTTGTTACTGCTATCCGCTTTTTACCCTCTTTTATTTCGCGAATCCTCTCCAGACGGTGGCGAGGAATTACATGGGCAGATAGAAAAGTAATCTCATTGTGTAAATTGTATTTTTCTTGCAGCATTTGATAAAAACGGCGGGCGCAGTTGATGGTATTCAAAACAAAAAGATACGACTTATCGGACTTTAGCTCTAACCCCAAGAGCCATTCTTCTAAAGTCATCTCTTCTTCTAACCGGGTTTTTAAGGTGACTCGCTCTAACTTGTCGAAATATTTTTTCCTCTCTACCAGGGCCTTTATTTCTTCTCTGGGAACGATAAAAGGTTCCGTTGCCGTACAAAAAATCACATAAACTCTTAGCTTCTCTGTTATTTCCCGCAACAGCTCCCGTAACAGAAGCCAGTAGCGCGCTGGAATAGCCTGAATCTCATCCAGGATGATTATGCTATTGGCAAGACGGTGGAATTTGCGCAATTGCACATTACGGTTGGAGACTAAGGTATGAAAAAGCTGAACGAAGGTGGTTACAATTATCTCCGAATTCCACCCTTCAATGAGAATTTTGGCTGTATCCGGTTCCTGTTCTTCTTCTCCGTAAAAATAGGTGTAATCAGCCAGATGATGGTGCTTTAACAGGACAGACGTCTCCGGATTTATTCCATTTGCCACCAGCACTTGCTCCACTACGTCCGCGTTTTGTTCGATAATGCTTATAAAAGGCAGGGAATAAATAATCCTAGGAATAACGCCGGTTTTTTGCTGGATCTCCGCCCGCAGTTTAAAGGCAAAGGCAAGAGAGGTAAGAGTTTTCCCCATGCCGGTAGGTAGATTTAAAGAATAAATTTTTTGGGCAAGGTCTATCTCCTGCTCTAAGGCTTCTCTGTAAGCTTGTTGGCGAAGGTTATTTATTGCCGTGGGAGCAGGGCTAATTTTTTTCTCTTTGAATCGATCAACAAATTCTGGCGAAGTATTTAGTTCCGGGCGGGAAAAGGTAGTAGTAAGCACTACGTTGCTCTTATCACCGTCAATTAGGAGAGAATAAATCTTGTTCATTTGTAAATACAACTCTGTGCTCCCGCTGTTGCGTAGACGTCGCCGCAGCCTGAGAAATTCCCGGCACAGGTCTTCAGTCATCCACCCTAAGATAAGATTTTTACTCAGGGGGATAGTAAGTCCTCCTTTTTGCAGATGAGCAACTAAGCGAGCGAATTTTTCCTCATCCAGACTCTCCGCCTGGTTCCGAAGAATTTTTAATTCCTCGTCTTCAATAAATAATTCATCTATGGCGTTCTGAAGGTTACCATGGTGCCTTTTTACGGCCAGAAAAGCTACAATTGGCAGACACCATTTGTCTTCCTCGCTACAGAGCAGGTTATGCATTCCTTCTTTGACAGCATAATAAGCAACTACTGCTGAAAACAATCCGTGATTTTTTTCTTTTAATTCCTTCATCCCCTTCTTTTCTTGCTCAGAAGCAAATAAATATTCCTGAAAATAAGGTGTCGCTTTTCCTATATCGTGAAGAAGGGCAATAGTTTTGGCCAGGAACAGCAGCACCTCTGCCGGGAGGAGCTGCTGTTCCTTCTCAGCCAGAAAAGTCTCTACCGCCCGGGCAGTACCTAAAAGATGGTCTTCCAACAGAGTATCAGGATGGGAATATAAATCAGAAGAAGGCAATGCACTCACCATCGTCCGCCTCCCAGTACCTGCTCAGTCTCGCTTTTATCCCCCGGCCGTTGGGATCAAAAATTACATCCTCGTACCTAACCACTTCTCGGCCTGGAATCATTTCTACCGGCACCCTCTCCTTGAAATACGTTTTGTCCGGTTCAATAACCAAGCCTTTTTCCGCCAGCAGGCTTACCGGGATAACCGTAAAGCACTCCCTTTCTTCCATCATTTCTTCTTTTTCCTCCACATCCTTTTCGCCGACAAAGCGAAAGTCCCCCAGCAACTCACTGAGTCCTAAAGAAAAGGTGTAGTAGGAACGGTGCTGTTGCAGGCAATCTTTCAATTGCACATACAGGTCAGTTGCTGCAAGATGAACGTAGATGCGGTAGGCAGGGAATTTGACAAATTCTGCTCTTATTGGGGTCCTTCCGCCTCGACCACTCCTTTCTACTGGCTGCCAATAATCATCTTTGGTATCAATTTGGTTCAGTCCTAACCTGGTTTTCCGGATGGGGTGCAAAATTCGCACCCCCACCCGGCAAACTTCATTGCGCAAAAGGTAAAGATAATCTTCTTCATGGCGGTTTATCCCGATAATCGCCGCCAGCATCCCTTTAACCGTAGGCGGTGGAGGAAAGGAGAAGGTAAGGGGGGACGAGGTGGTATAAAATTTTTTGAAATGAGCAAAATCTCCCCAGATGTCAAATACCAGCACTCTCATGGCTTTCCCCTCTTAAAAGGCAAAGGGTTCAAGATTGAATTCGGTTAACAGTTCAGACAAGGGAGCAACTTTACCGTTGGCCTGGACGGTAACTCTGTCATCGACCTTAAATTTGATTTTGACAATTTCGTCTTTATGCTGCTTAAGGGCCGCCAGTAAATCGTCAATTACCAGGACGCCGTCGGTAATATCCCTTATGGCCTCATCGTTCTTCTCGCTGACAAACTTGAGGCGGCGATCCAGTTCGCCAATGAAGGTATTGGTTCCTTCGCGGTAAATTACCTGTAACAGCAGGCGGGGCATATGACCAAACTTGGAGGTAGAAGCTAAATTTAAGGTTCCCAGCCAGGCCGCTTCCAGCATGAGTTCCACATCTTCCTCGGTAAGGTTTATCCCCTGGGTCCTGGCAGCGTTTTCGTTCACAATGCCGTAAAAAGCGATGAGAGAATACGGCAAAATGTATTTTTCGGTAAAGGTTCCCTGCTTT
Organism: Carboxydocella sp. ULO1; assembly: GCF_002049255.1. Lineage (NCBI taxonomy): Bacteria > Bacillati > Bacillota > Clostridia > Eubacteriales > Clostridiales Family XVI. Incertae Sedis > Carboxydocella > Carboxydocella sp. ULO1. Next base: position 13,883 of record NZ_BDLQ01000123.1, read on the forward strand.
TTGTCCTGGGCAGAAGGCATCACCGAGGTCCCTTTTATGTAGGTAAGATCTACCCTGTGCAAGGAACGGCCAAATTTAAATTGGACTGGTCCGGTCAGGGTCATAGTCTTCCCTTTCACCGCCGTCGTTGCTCCAAACAAGCGCACATCGATGCATTTTTCCAGGATATCCTTGCTGTCTTTAAAATCCTCCAACCGCTTCTCTTTTGTGGTTAAGTTCCCGTTATCATCCCGGATTTCGATAATAAAAACGTCTTTCCCTTTGTAGTAATAGAGGTAGTCGCGGATTGTCCGCTTTAACCTCACATCGGTGACAATATTAACCCCGGTTTCTTCGTCAATACGCGGTTTGTTTTCATCTACAGGGTCGCCGTTGGGATTGGCATCCTTAACATCGTAGAGGAATAAAATCTCGGATCTGTTTTTAATCTGTTCCATTTTTATCTCCTCCTTTAATTTTTAAATTAGCTCAATTTAGCTCACGCCGTCTTTTCCTCCTCTTCTTCTACCTCTTCACCAGACGGGTAAATAAGTTTGGCAATTTCGTCGGTCATGTTCATCCCACAAGCAAAGTAAAAGTTCATCTCGTCGATAGAAGCCTTCCAGTTGCTCCCACTTTGCAAAAGGTAGTAAGCAGCCTCTGCCGCCAAAAGACGTCTGCCTCTACCGAAAGCCTCGTATTCCTCCAATTTATTTTGCACTTTGGGCAAAAGGCCTTTAAAGTCGGTTTCATTCATTTTCAATCCTTTTAGTTTTTTTAAGAAGGGGGGGCGGTCAGTATTTCTATCCTTCTTTTGCCGGCGGAGCAAAAATTCAGTCAGAGCTCCCAACAAAAATAAGCCTTTCTGCATAGGATCGGTAAAAGACGATGCGAAACCGGCAAAAAACTGATCAAAAAAGCGTTCCCCTGTACTCACCATTGTGCCTCCTTTCCAAATTCCCAGGACCTGAAGAAAGGCTATCACCCGCAACCCATCCCGGACAGCCTGGAAAAAGTAGCGGTTGTGGAGGAACTCGTAACGGATTTTTTGCATGATAAATTTGAGCAGAAAATCTTTGTCCACAGGCCTGTCTTTAAAAATTCGGTCCACGGTCTCCAGGAAGTACCGATCCAGGTCGGGCCTGGCCTTATCCTGGTCACTTTTGCTGATAAATTCCCGTAAAATTCTAAAATTAAACTCACCGCCGAACTGTTTATCCACCTCCTCTTTGGCAGCAAAAATTTTCTTCAAGCGAGAGGGAAGCACATCCTCGATAAGCATGACTATTCTTTCTGCCGCATTCATCTTTTGTAAAAAGAGAAAGTTAAGCATTACTGTATCGCTGGCTTCCTTGACGGTATCGAGAATATCTTTTTCACTGCCGGTAATGCTCTTTTTAACTTGCTGCTTTAAAGAGACAATCTTTACTGAATCGGTAAAGACAGCTACCACTTCTTTGGCCGCCTCTTTGCCGAGAAGAAACTTGGGAATGAGATAGTAGCTGATGCCGCTAAAACTGAACTGCAGGTTTTCTTCAATAAACTTCTTACCTTCCTCTAATGCCAGCTTACAATCACCGCAGAGGGGAAAATTTCGCCAGGCAAGTTCGCGATTGAAACCGCCTGCTATATACCCCGTCTTATCTAAGGTATAAATTTTGTAAGGGCTCGAGTTGCCAAAAACATAAGGCTTTTTTTCTCCGCAAAGGGAGCATATCTTATCTGAACTTACAACCTCCATGTCCTTTTCGTAAACTCTTTTCAGCAGCACTTCGCGGAAGAGAGGTATCTCACCGGGATAAAATTTCTTTTTTCCCGCAACAATTTTCACAGTCAAGGCTATTTTTTCTTTTTTGCTCTTTTCCTGAAGAATCTGCGTTATATCTTTTAAAATCGCCTCTCTGTTCTCTACTAACGTTCTTTCCAGTGCATCCAAGAAAGCAGCATCCTTTTTTCCAAGGCCAATTTTTAAACTTCTCACATTACGGAACCAGCCGAGAATTTTGTTGTCCAAAGTTTTTGTTGGTTCATCCTCATTTACCTTGGTCGTCAGGGAAAAATCAGGAGAATTACCGCCAGCTTGGCGGTAAAGGTATGCCAATTGGCGGGAACTGTCCCAATCTTCAAGCTTTGTTCCTTTGTAACGGAAGAGGTAAGGAATCAACCGAACCTTTTTCCTCCCCTCCCCTTTTTTTCCCCTTTTCCTCGCTTCTTCAACGGCGCTGTTCTCCTTAAAACGGAGCTTAGTGAGAAGCTGGATTTCAACAGCGGCCACCTTATCAACGCCTAAAGGCTTGGTTAAAACCTCAATTGGTTCTTTCCCCTCCAAAAGCAATTCTCCCAACTCTCTAACCGCAGTCAGCACTTCTCCCACCTCCTCTTATCTCCAAGCACCCAAACCCCTGCGAGTTCTTGCTGCCTAAGCCGGCGTCCACGGCTATTTGCAACAGTTCCGGGGGGCCAGCAAGGCGCAGGGGGCCGGAGTAGCCCTTAATGATAAACCCTTTGTACTCCAGGACATGCCAGTTGCCCCTACCCGCTTTTTTCACCACCACCTCCCCCGACGGGGGTTCACAACCGTACAGAGCCTGGTACTTTTTGCGCAGGTTGGCGGTGATAAGAGGGTCAAAGTCAGGTTCACCCGGTTGGAAGTAGCAGGTGTATTTACGGCCGTCGGGACGGTAAAGGGTGCTGTAGGCCACCACCGGGGAGAGGGTGCGGACGGCGATTTCATCCCCCGTCACCCGGTAATGCTGAACGGCCATTTTTACAACCTCTACTTCCGTTTCCCCCAAGCGGAGAAATCCCCGGTTAAGGAAACCCCAGGCTAAAGCAGTGCAGAATTTTTCCAGCGGTGATGCGACAACTAATCTCACTTCCCCTCGGAAAGTAATTTTTTTGTTTTCCTGTTCGATCTTTCGCTCGCCCATGAGGCAGGAAAAAGTGAAAAGTTTAAAGCGGCGCCCGCCCGTTTCATAGCCTTGTTCATGAAAAAATGAGGCCAATTCAGGCGGGAGAATTCCATAAAGGGCCCCTTGCAGTAAATGATTATAATGAATAGGCAAGGCAAGTCCCTCTTCTGCGGTGCGCAAGGTGAAATACAGATGCACGTTTTTGTCCTCCTGTTGTTTGATTTGCCTGACTCTTTCATTATTCGTCATCTTTACCATTTTCCCTTCTTTTTTGTCAAATTTTTCTCTTTTGCAGGAATAGCGCACCATCAGCCTTGTTATCTCCCATGCAGCCTTTTTTACGGGTATTTTCCTCTAAGGGTGTGACATCTACTGTCACTCTAACATAGGCCTGTGTCACCGCCGGTGTATAATTGACCCAGAGGCAACGAAAAGGAAATGACCCACCCCCTGGCGAAATATCCCTCTGATACCACAGCAAAGGATCGGAGGGAAATAAATGCTAGGGAGTGGATCTATTATCATGTTGCATGAATTAAAAGAAAGGGGCAAGAGTATTCTTGCAATCGCACGAGAAACAGGTCATTCCAGAAATACGGTAAGAAAATTCCTCATTTTAAGGGACTATGTAAGGCAATTTAGACCTCCAAAACAGGTTCCTGACGTATGCCGCTATGAAACCAAGCCTGGCCAGCAAACCCAGGTTGACTGGGGCGAATACACCTATATTGACGAGGAAACCGGTGAAATACGTAAGCTTTACGTCTTTGTCATGGTGCTGGGCTACTCCAGAGCCATATACGTGGAATTCACAAACCGCTGTGACGTCCATACCTTCATCCGCTGTCTAATCCGCGGGTTTGAATACTTCGGCGGAATAACCGACATAGTTCTTAGCGATAGAATGAAAACCGTAATACTTGGCACCGATGAAAACAGAAAGCTCATATGCAACCCTACCTTTTAAGACCTTGCCGCAAGCCTTGGATTTATTCCTAAAGTGTGCAGGGCACGGCGTCTCCAAACCAAGGGTAAAGTAGAAAGCGGCATAGATTTTGTTAAAAGCAACTTCTTGCCGGGTAGGAAGTTCGTAGACTACGGTGACTTAAACCGCCAGGCAATAGTGTGGTGCGAAAAGAAAAACAGGAGAATACACGGTACTACCGGGAAAAGGCCTATTGACCGCCTGAAGGAAGAAAACCTCAAACCCCTGCCTGAGTTAAGTCCATATAATTGTGTAAAAAGGGCAATTTAAAAAAGTTGAGCCATCCCCACCCTCTGGTTAGAATTAAAGGTGACCAAACCAAAAACCTAACTGGAGGGATGAGAAATGGCTCAATATAATATTACCCATTGAATTCCGAAATTTCGCACCACCTCATTCTCAATGGAGCAAAAGATGAAGGAGTAGCTAAACTTTTAGAATCCTTGCTTAGTCAAATACTCCGAGCCAGGCCAAAGAGCAAATCAAAGCTGACCCTTACGAAAGAATTGACGAAAGACAAGATTGTCGCAATGGCTATTATCCAAGAAATTTAGTTACCCGTGTAGGTATGCTTACCTTAAGAGTTCCAAGACTTAGAGAAGGTAACTTTACTACTGATATCTTTCGCCGTTACCAGAGAAGCGAACAGACACTTTTGCTGGCATTAATGGGAATGGTAGTTAATGGCATGTCTACCAGAAAAATCGAAGAGATAACTTATGAACTTTGCGGTACAGACTTTTCAAAGTCTACAATTTCAGAACTCTGTAAAAACCTTGACCCGATTATAACCAGCTGGAATTCAAGGCCTATTAGATAACACAGCTACCCCTTTATCATATTTGATGCTATGGTCATAAGAGTTAGAGAAGATGGCAGTGTCCGTCAACGGGGTGTATTAATTGCTGTTGGTGTAAACGCGTGAAAGAGTGATTAGGATCTTCCCTAATCGGAAATCGGCTATCCGGTTAATTGGCGCTTTGCTAATGGAACAAGATGAAAAAAGCCCATTTAACAAGTGAAACGAACTTATTTTCAAGACAAACTCGCCACATAGCCAAACACCATCAGAATCAATTTTCTTCTTTCTTGTTACAATACTGCAAAATACTCTAACAAACCCTCTTCCCATTAAACTCATTCATCGCCGCCACTATCCCCTTGTCCACCACCGCCAACACCCGATCTACCGCAGCAGGAATTATGCGCCCCAGTGCCGCCCGTTCCTCGCTACTAAAAGGCTCCAGGACATAATCGGCAGCACTCTGGCCTGACCGCGGCCGGCCAATCCCCACCTTGAGGCGGGGAAACTCCTCTGTTCCCAGGTGGCTGATAATCGACTTGATCCCATTATGGCCGCCAGAACTCCCCCTGGCCCTCAAGCGTAGCTGACCAAACGGGTTATCCATATCATCATAGATAACCAGCACATCTTGAGCGGGAATTTTATAATAACGGGCCAGTTCCCCTACGGCCTGGCCGCTCAGGTTCATGTAGGTCTGAGGCTTGACCAGCAGCAATTTTTCCCCCTGATAATTTACCGAAGCTACCAGCGCGCCGGCCTGCTGCTTGAAACTGCTAACCCCTACCTTATCAGCGAGGGCATCAATCACCAGAAAACCGACATTATGCCGGGTCAATTCATATTGCGGGCCGGGATTGCCCAGTCCCACCAGCATCTTCATATTCTCGCCCTGGTTCAAAAAACTTGACTGTTTTTATTTTCAGTCAAGTCGGCCCCCAGACCAGGCTTTCGCCTCCTTTCCAAATACTTGATTTGCCCCCGCGGGGCAGGGCGACAGGGGACCTCGGCCCGGGAGTCCCACCCGGAGCCCGAACGAAGAGGTTATCCTCTCCCGTACCCCAGGCTCGCCTTCGGAATGTCTTTCGGCACCCGCAGGTCGAAGTAAACTGGAGTAGAAGCGGCAAGCTCACCGCCGTCCGGACCGTCCTGTTAGGACGCCTACCGGTTTCTCCGACACCGGCTAAACGGGGTCACCATACGGACAGGGCCAATAACTTCAGGTCAGGCCAGACGGAGTTATACGCCTCCTGCTGACACGGAGCAAGCCCGTTATGCACAGAAAGCCTCTCCTCCAGCCGCCTCAAGCAGGCCCTGACCCCACGGGTCATCCCTTTTCCTTCCCCAGGTCTATCAGGATTATCCTTCCGGGTCAGGTTTTGCTTGATTTGCGATACCAGTTGCCTGAGTTCTTCAGTCACCCGTTCCCTGAAGCCCATCGCCCGGCGTCCTGTAACCAGTGCCGCCGCGCAATGCACCGGAACGGCGTAACGTTTCATATACTTCCAGTAACCTATGGTTGAAATATGCCGGGGTGATACTAACTTGAAAGGCACCCCTTCTTTCACCGCTCTCCGATACATTGCCCCTACCATCTTCGCAAATGGAAAATTAGAGGCCATGCGGTTAAACTTTTTATTAGTGTCTAGCCTGTCTTTGCTAAAGTTAAGGTTTTCTAAAACAATGGGTTTGCCTGAAAAGAAAGCTATATCTACCACTACTCTGGCTAAAACGCCTATCAGGTAGTTACGCCGGAAGCTGGAAGCATGGGCTAAGTCTGGTATTCTGATATAAAGAAAACCGTTCGGGTAAGGGATAACCTGAAACTCTCCTTCATACTTGCCCAGGTTGCCGGGATAAGGAACACTGAAACCCTCCGGCCACAGCTCCGGCTGGCCGGAAGCGCTAACGTTACACAGGGCTACCCCATCAGGGTTTGTGTCTATAGCCAGACAACCTTTAGCAAAGTCCGGTTCCTGCACCCTGACCACTTCAAATGTCAAATGTACCAAGTAGCGTCCTTCCAGGGTGCGGATCAGTTCTACCGCATAGGGTAACTTCATGGCCAGCCATATCTGCACCAGTTCCTGTTGGGGTTGCCTCCCTTGCTCTCGTCTCCCCGGGAGTAGAGGCGATTCCTGCGGGCGTGCCGCCATTTTTCACGGGCGGCCCGGCCCTGGCAGACCTTTTCCCACAGCCTTCTGCCCCCAAAGACTACCTTTGGCATTGTCCCCTTCTCCCGGTAGTCCTTCAGTTCAGCCAGCCTTTTTACCAGTGAAACCACCCGATTGTTCCGCCCCTTGACTGTCAGGCTGAGTTTCTTCCTGGCCCGGCCCAGTTTCTTTTCTGTTTCTTCATTTTCTAACTTCAGCAGTTCTGTTTGGGAGTCCAGCAGGGCCTGTGCTTTAAGTCTGGCATCATCCGTATAGCGGGAGTTCAGCCCGAAAAGTTCTTGTCCTGACTTCTTGATTTCATGGCGGAAAGCACCTTCCAGGAGCCGGTTAAAGGCCCACCGCATACAGGCACAGAAGAGACGCATCTCCGTAGTCAGCGGGTCTTCTTCGCCCCGGCTCCACTTCGAAGACCGGTGAGCCGGGTAAATCTCTGGAAAAAACTCCCCGCACACAGTTATGCTAATTTGTTCTTCTCGTGTTTCTTTGGCATTCCTGATCAGCTCCCCGAAACCCTGCCGGACTTTGCTGCCTCTCCAATGGATAATATTCCATGCTTTTATAATAGTAAAATAGTTAGGTACAATCAATTATAGTATAGTTTTCTGAAGCTGCTGCATACCTCCCTTGCTCTCCCTCATTATATACAACCAGAGCCAGCAGAAGCAAGTAACCCCCTGCCAGTGGGCAGAGGGTCACTTTATTATGATGCCGCAGTGGTAGTCGCTTGTTTGGCTGGTACGGATTCAACCACTTTCACTTCTACGTCCTCGACCTGCATCCTGGGTGCAATCACTGCGGCAATAATAGTATCGGGATCCTGGGCAATCTGGCAACCAGGCGGAACAGGGATATCCTTGACCCGGATCATTCCGCCTATTTTCAGGTGACTGATGTCAATGGTGATTTCCGCCGGAATATCCTGGGGCAAACATTCCACTTCCAGCTGGCGAACATTAAACTGAATAATGCCCCCGGCCTTTACCCCCTGGGCTTCTCCCACCAGGTGCACCGGTACCTGGGCATGAACTTTGCGGTTTGTTTCCACCTTTTGCAAATCCACATGCAGGAGCTCTTCCGTAATAGGATCCCACTGCACTTCCTTGATCAAAGCGTCAATAGGGCCCGTAGGCAAGCCGGAATCCAGTCTCAGCAAGCGGGTACGGCCGCCCGGACTGTTGAGCAGTTGCCGCAATTGTACTTTATCCACTGCGACCAAAATACTGCCATCAATACCATTACCATATACAACTCCCGGCACCCAGCCGGACCGGCGCAGGCGGCGATTATGCCCTTTTCCGTCTCTCTCCCGAATTCGGGCTGTCAGATTTTGACCAGTCAATGACTACACCTCCAAAAAAAATAATACCAGCACCATTTGTTTGTGCTGGTATTATGCCCGTTTTAGATAAGTATTATACCTAGTCGAACAGCATACTCACTGACAGGTCCTCATGAACGCGCAAAATGGCTTCACCCAGAAGCGGCGCAACTGACAGGACCTTGATTTTGTTGCTGCGTTTTTCCTCTGAGAGGGGAATGGTATTGGTTACCACCAGTTCCTTGATGGGAGAGTTTTCAATGCGGGAGATAGCAGGACCGGATAAGACCGGATGGGTACAGCAGGCATAAACCTCTTTCGCCCCCCGCTCAATCAAGGCCTGGGCACCCAGGGTGATAGTCCCGGCGGTGTCGATGATATCATCGATCATGATCACTGTCTTGCCTTCGATATCGCCTATGATGTTCATTATCTCTGCTACATTCGGTTCCGGCCGCCGTTTGTCAATAATGGCAATGGCACTGCCCAGCCGGTCAGCCAGAGCCCGGGCCCGGGTTACTCCGCCCAGGTCAGGGCTGACAACAATAGCGTTCTCCAGGTTCTTGTTGCGGAAATATTCGGCCAGGATGGGAACCCCGGGCAAGTGGTCCACCGGAATGTCAAAAAAGCCCTGAATCTGACCAGCATGTAAATCCATGGTCATTACCCGACGAGCTCCCCCGACGGTAATCAGGTTAGCCACCAGCTTGGCAGTAATGGGATCCCGGCCCCGGGCTTTTCGATCCTGCCGGGCATAACCGTAATAAGGAATAACGGCAGTAATGCGGCGAGCAGAAGCCCGACGCAGGGCATCAATCATAATCAGCAGTTCCATCAAATGGTCATTGGCCGGGCTACAGGTGGGCTGAATGACAAATACATCCGCCCCCCGTACGCTCTCATTGATTTTGACCACGATTTCGCCATCACTAAAGCGGGAAACCTGAGCTTGTCCCAGATTAACCCCCAGATATTCGGCGATTTCCGCTGCCAACGCCGGGTTGGCATTACCGGTAAAAATTTTCATCTGGCGCACACCCATGATTTATGCTTTACCTCCTTCGATTGCTTCGCGCCGAGCTTTAGCCCAGCCTTCCCGGTTTTTTTGCGGCGCCCGGGCCACCCCCAGGGCATCAGCCGGTACATCCTTAACAATAGTGGAACCAGCGGCAACCAGGCTCCCGGCGCCAATAGTTACCGGTGCGACCAGGTTGCTGTTGCTGCCAATAAAGGCGCCATCGCCAATAATGGTTTTTGATTTTTTGTAACCATCATAATTGCAGGTGATGGTGCCAGCCCCGATATTAACCCCGGAGCCAATCTCCGCATCTCCTATATAACTGAGATGGGGCACTTTGCTGCCCTGGCCAATCACTGCATTTTTAATTTCCACAAAATCGCCCACCTTGACCCCGGCCGCCAGGTGGGTACCAGGGCGCAAGTAAGCAAAGGGCCCGATAGTACAGTCATTGCCGATCTCCGCCTGCAAAACCACGCTGAACTGGATCTCCACCCCATCTCCAATCTGGCTGTCCATAATTTTGGTATCAGGACCGATCTGGCAGCCAGCTCCGATAGTGGTTTTGCCTGTCAAGTGGGTATTGGGGTAAATGACGGTATCAGCGCCGATTTTGACCTCCGCCTCTATATAAGTAGTGGCCGGGTCAAGAATGGTTACTCCTGCCAGCATCTGCTGCCGGTTAATGCGTTCCCGGAACAGCCGGTTGGCTTCTGCCAGGGCCACCCGGTCATTGATACCCATCACCTCTGTATCATCTGACAGCTGCCAGGCCGCTACCTTTTGCCCTTGCTGCCGGAAAATAGCCAGCACATCCGTTAAATAATACTCCCCCTGGGCATTGTTGGGGGTGATTTGCTGCAGGGCGGCAAAGAGGGCCTGCGCCTGGAAGCAATATGTACCGGAGTTGACTTCCCTGATGGCTTTCTGCTCCGGGGTAGCATCCTTTTCCTCCACGATGGCTGCCACCTGACCCTGTTCATCCCGGATAATCCGGCCATAACCTGTCGGATTTGCCAGCGTCATGGTCAGTACCGTAGCCACTGCCTCTTGCTGGCGATGGTACTGGGCCAGAGCCGCCAGGGTTTCACCGCGCAACAAAGGGGTATCTCCACACACAACCAGAATATCTCCCTCAAAATCCCGCAATACAGTCTCTGCCTGCATGACAGCATGACCTGTACCCAGTTGTTCTTTCTGTTCTACATATATCTGCTCCGGCCCTAAAGTGGCCTGCACCTGTTCTGCTCCATGCCCGATAACCAGCACCACCGGTTGCGCTCCGGCAGTACGGCAAGCTGCCATGACATGGCTGACCATCGGTTGGCCCCCGACCGGATGTAATACTTTGGGCAGCCGGGACTTCATCCTTGTCCCTTTTCCTGCTGCCAGGATGACTGCTGCCAGCCCTTCCAAAAAAGACGCCTCCTTTATATGAGCTATCCATTTGTTATTATGCCTAACTTTTTGTATATTCAACAGCTTTCCCTTAATTCCTGCCCTTCTGCCGCGAAAAATGAAAAAAAGAGGGGTCACTGCCCCTCTTTTTTCCTATAGACCTTTTACTTTACTCATATCATGGCAACCGCTACAGGTTTGTTTATATTTAACAGTGAATGCCTCACTATTCATGTGCACATCATGGATTTTGTTAACAAATTTTTCCCTTTTTTCGGGAGATAGCTTATGACAATTCATGCAATCAGCAATCAGCGCATTCTTGTCAATTTCCGGGTGATTGGGTATCAATTTGGTTTCGCCAGCAAGGGAAACATCCTTTTCCTTGCCATCTTTAGTCTTAATGACTTTACCAGGTGCATGGCAATCATTACAACCATTTTTTGCACCTGTCAGAGAAATGGTAATTTTCTTGGCGGGCTGTTGCTCAGGCTGGGTTTGGGTGGTCGATTGCTTGGTTTCAGTAGCTGGTTTTTCCTGTTTTGGCTCAGACTTGTTGGTAGCACAGCCGCTTAATAGACTTGCGCCCAGCAAAAAGGCGAGCAAAGGTACCAGTACTTTTTTAGTCATTTTATCTCCTCCTCTCCTCTTTTGTAATTATTATAACAAAATGACCGGCAAAAGGCAAATTTCTATATTTTATGAAATAAAACCCAAAAAAACACCCCGCTGACGCGGGGTGTTGCTGTTTAAGCACTGACCTGTTCCTCTACCATTGCCTGTTGATAGGCGTCCAGAACCACCTGGGAAATCAGCTGCCGGAAATCTGAAGTTATAGGATGGGCGATGTCACGGTAATGCCCCTCAGAAGTCTTGCGGCTGGGCATCGCCACGAATAAGCCCTTTTGACCCTCCACCACTTTGATGTCATGGACAACGAAGACATTGGACAGGGTGACAGAGGCAATTGCTTTCAGTTTTCCTTCCGGGCTCAGTTTCCGAATCCGTACATCGGTAATATTAAGCATAGTCTCACCACCTTCCTGGTTGCCTACTAGATATTATTTTCCAATACAGGTTATTTTATTCTCTCCATCCCAAAAAAATCCTGCTTATTTGTGCTAAAAGTTTCATACAAATTCTTACACAATTATTCACATAAGGCTATTACCTCAATCTCAATATCGACATCTTTCGGCAGGCGGGCTACCTCTACCAGGGAGCGGGCCGGCGGATTGGCAGTAAAGTATGTAGCGTAGATTTCATTAATGGTGGCAAACTGATTCATATCCTTAATAAATACCGTTGCTTTTACCACCTTATCCAGAGAGCTGCCGGCAGCTTCCAGTAGACCCTTAATGTTATCCAGCACCCGGCGGGTCTGGGTTTGGATATCCCCGGTAACCAGCTGGCCAGTGACGGGATCAATGGGAATCTGACCGGAACAGAATAGCAAATTGCCCACCTTGACCGCCTGGGAATAGGGTCCGATGGCCTGGGGTGCTGCGGTAGTAGAAATAATTTCTTTTGTCATTGCTCGTTCCTCCTTTAACTAACTATTTCCACTTGATAGTGGTTATTCTGCAGTATCGCCAGAATTTCCCCAATATGTTGATTATCCTGGGTTTCCAGTTCCAGGATCACTTCCGCCTGGGTATAGGTTAAAGTCGGACGGGTACGATCATGGGTAATGGAGATGACATTGGCCCTGGTACCAGCGATCAGCTCCAGCAATTTTTGCAAGCTGCCGGGCTTATCCACCAGAATGGTGCGAAAGCGCAAACGGCGGCCAGCTTTGCTGAGACCGCGATTAATAATGGTCGCCACCATGTTCACATCAATATTGCCACCGGAAAGGACAATCGCAGTTCGGCCGCTGAAAGGCAGCTTGCCTGCCAGCAAGGCTGCTACGCCTACTGCTCCCGCTCCCTCTACAATGGTTTTGCCCCGTTCCAGCAGCATGAGAATGGCCTGGGCGATTTCCTCATCCGTAACGGTCACAATCTCATCCACCAGGTCATTGATAATCTGAAAAGTTAGTTGTCCCGGTTTTTTAACTGCAATCCCATCGGCAATGGTATCCACCTGAATGATCTCCTGCCAGCTGCCGGCCCGTTTGGACAGGTACATAGCCGGAGCTCCGGCCGCCTGAATCCCGATCACTTTAATGCGGGGATTGCGACCTTTGATAGCTGTAGCCAGTCCGGCCACCAGCCCCCCGCCGCCGATAGGGGCTACCACCACTTCCGGTTCAATCTCCTCTAGAATCTCCAGGCCGATGGTCCCCTGCCCCGCTATGACTTCCGGGTCATCAAAGGCATGAACGAAAGTGGCTCCGGTTTGTTCCTGAATCTCTTTGGCCTTCTGGTAAGCCTCATCATAGGAAATTCCGCTCAACACTACTCTGGCCCCATAACTGCGGGTAGCGGATACCTTGCTGAGAGGAGCTCCCTCCGGCATGACAATGGTAGCCGGAATGCCTGCAGCACTGGCCCCGTATGCTACTCCCTGGGCGTGGTTCCCTGCTGAGGCGGCTATTACCCCTTTGGCCTTATCTTCAGGGGACAGGGTTAAAATCCTGTTATAGGCGCCCCGCAATTTAAAAGAACCGGTTTTTTGCAGATTCTCATGTTTTAACCAGACTTCCCGACCACTCAGACGGCTGAAGGTAGTGGACAGGTCCAGGGGAGTGCGGTGAGCAACCCCTTGAAGGCGGACTGCCGCCTGCTCAATCATGGTCAAATCTACAATTGCCACAGACCTTCCTCCTCTGCCAGCGGCTGGGTTACCCAGGCCGCTGGCCGGATTTCCACCTGTTTCTTTTCCTCATCAATATTTACCAGCTCCAGCAGGGAGAAATAGTCTCCTACCAGTTTCTGTTCCGGCTCCACAGTAGCGATCAGGACGCCGGTTCCTACTACTTCCGCTTCAAATTCCTGGAGCAGTTCTTTCATGCCCCGGGCCGTACCCCCGGCTTTCATGAAATCATCAATGATCAGGACCCTGGCCTGCCGGGGCAAACTGCGCCGGGCCAGGGCCATGGTCTGAATGCGTCGTGTGGAACCGGAAACATAGTTGATACTCACCGATGACCCTTCGGTAACTTTGCTGTCATCCCGGGCGATGACCAGAGGCACCCCCAGAGCCCTGGCGGTCATCATAGCCAGGGGTATGCCTTTGGTTTCCACGGTCAGGACATATTCCGGCGGCTGGTAGACATAACGGGAAGCGAAGATCTGGCCGATCCAGCCGGCGATTTCCGGATCATAGATAATATCATTCATATACAAAAATCCGCCCGGAATGATGCGTTCCGTCTCCTGTAACCTCTGACAGAGCTCTTTCGCCAGTTTGGCCCGTTTTTCCGCCCCGATTAAAGGCAAAAAACGAACCCCACCGGCTGCTCCCGCTACAGTTTCCACTATCCCCAGCTGTAACCGGGCTATAGTTTCCTTGATCAGCCCAATATCCTCACTGAGGCTGGATTTGGCTACTCCCAGTTCATCAGCAAAATAGGTCAGGGGAAAGAGATGATGGGGTCGATTGAGCAGTTCCTGTACGATAATAATTGTTCTGGCACTGCGTTTAATTTTCACGGGAATCACTCTCCCATTTCCCGAATATTTTATCCATTTGAGGCAAAAAAATTTCATTTTTCCATCATTATAATAAAAAAAACATCCTCTGTCCATGAGGATGTTCAGAAATATTGGCCTTTTTCCAGCCAGAGCCAGTCTTCCTCCTTATCCAGGTCCAGGGCAATTTCCGGATGGGGACAAATCACCGCCTGACCGGAAAACCCTGTCAGTTGCTGGAGCTTGCGGGCAATATCGGCAATGGTCAGGGTTTGCCGCCACCAGCGCCACAGAAAAGTGGGCCCCAGCAATCGTGCCAGGCGCCAGGGCTGCTTGCGGGCGGAAATAAAGCGTTCCAGCAAATCCATGCAGTTATCCATTACCCCGGCCCGAATCAAAAAAACATTGCCTCCGGTAAAAGTGCCTTCAGCCAGACGGACATATGTCCGTCTTACCCCGGGATAAAGGCGGTCATTGTCCTCCTGGCGAACAATAGGATAATAGGCATCATGTTCCCCCTGGCAATCGGTAAGAAATTCCTGCAAATGCCGGGGGGACAACAAAGGCATATCTCCTGAGAGGAGCAGGATATATTCCCGGTTACCCACTCCTCGCCGCCGCAGGGCTTCCCAGCCAATTTGCAGGGATTGAGAAAGATTTTCGCCTCCCTGTACCCAGGCTATCCCCGGGGGCAGGGGCCAGGGCGACTGGGCCACCGGTCCCACAACCAGTGCCTCTTTGACCACCTGGGCTGACCAGAGGCATTCAATAATGCGCTTTAACATGGGCTCCTGGCCTAACGGACGTAAACATTTAGCATCACCGCCCAAAACCAGGGCACGCATTAGCCTTTCGCCCCTTCCTCCTCCATTTTGCGCATCATGTTCAACATGGTGTTTTCCGCATTTTCGATATGTTCGCGAGCCAGTTGCTGGGCCAGTTCTACATTCCGTTCTGAAATGGCTTCCACGATTTTGCGGTGTTCCTCCAGGGCCACCCGCATCCGACCGGGATGGGACAGAGAAGTCATGCGGAAACGCTGGATCTGTTCCCGCAGGTTGCTGACAATCTGCACCAGCCGTTCATTGCGGCTGGCCCGGTAGAGAATATCATGGAAATCGGTATCAGCGGAAATCAGGGAAGTCAGGTCATCCGCTTCTGTCGATTCCGCTACCTTAACCAGACTGCGCTCTAACGCTTCCAGTTCTTCTTCGGTTATGCGCTCTGCCGCCAGGCCGGCAGCCAGACTCTCCAGCGCGGCCCGCACTTCAAAGACATCAGCAATATCCTTCAGGGAAATGCCAGCTACATAGGCCCCTTTCCGGGGTACCATTACTACAAAGCCTTCCAGTTCCAGCTTGCGGATGGCCTCCCGTACCGGTGTCCGGCTCACTCCCATTTCCTCGGCTAACTGAATTTCCATCAGCCGTTCCCCGGGTTTCAGGGTACCATTGATAATGGCTTCCCGCAGGGATTCAAAAACGATTTCCCTTAAAGGTTTGTAACTATCCAGTTTGACCGGGATTAATCTTCTTTCCATGGAACTATCCCCCTCTCCTGCTCCATTTTACTACATTTGCTCCTCTCCCGGCAATGGCAGGGGCAAACCGGTTTTTGTCCTGATTACCTGTCCGGCCTCCTGCCAGCGTTGAGCCAGTTCCTGATCCTGAGCTTCATCATTGATTAAAGCAAACAGCGTTGGGCCGCTGCCTGACATCAACACTCCAGGACATCCTGCCCTGCAGGCCGCTTCCTTTAGCTCTTTTAAGTCGGGAGCAAGGGCCAGAGTGATCTGTTCCAGGTCATTGGCCAGATGCCGGGCCACCTCCTGCCAGTTTCCGGTCCTTACAGCTGCCAGCATCCGTTCCGTTTGCCCCTGCTGACTTCGGCCCATTCGGGCATAAAGCCCGTAAATCTCTGCCGTAGATACTCCATAAGGTGGTTTTAACAGCAGCAGGGAATGCTGCGGCAGTGCCGGTAAGGGCTGAATCTGTTCTCCTCTGCCGGTGGCCAGGGCCGTTCCACCATAGAGGCAAAAAGGCACATCCGACCCCAGGCGAGCCCCCAGTTCGGCCAGCTTCTCCCTGGACCAGTTCAGGTTCCAGAGCTGATTCAGGGCCCGCAAAACCCCTGCCGCATCGGTGGACCCTCCGGCCAGGCCGGCCGCCACCGGGATGCGCTTCTCCACCAGGATTTCCGCCCCCAGTTTGACCCCACTGACTTCCTGCAAGAGCCAGGCCGCCCGCCAGGCCAGGTTGGTTTCATTCCATGCTACCTCCGGGTGATTTCCCTCCAGAAAGATTTTGCCATCTGAACGCAAACGACAGGTAATGGTATCTGCCAGTTCCAGGGACTGCATCACCATGGCTACTTCATGGTAGCCGTCGGGACGCCGGCCCTTGATTTCCAGAGTTAAATTGATTTTGGCCGGTGCTAATAGCGTAATCTCCATGTCCTACCTTCCTCTAATTTGCAGTTTCCCTTTCATCATAACATATTTATGGTATTCTGCCAATCGCACCGGCCTGGCTCCTAGTTCCTGCAAAAGTTTGACGAGCGGAGCCAGTTTTTCATAGAAAACCACCACCGTCTCGCCGGGAACAGCAGTAAGCAGAGCCTGCTTTACAGCCTCCAGTTCAGGCAAAATCACCTGTATATCCTGCGGGGAAAGCACTGTCTGCAAACCCTGACAGAGCAAAGCTGCCACTTCCCCCGGCTGCCGCCCCCGTAAATTGCTGTCTTCCTTGACTATGGCTCTATGTAAATATTTGCCCGCCACCATCCCGGCCCGGATAATATCCTGATTACGCCGGTCCCCCGGCATGCCAATCACAGCAGTTATAGGGCCAAAGCCCCCGGCTTGCAAGGCACTCAACACCCGGTCAAAACCGGCGGCATTGTGACCATAGTCCACCAGGACCTGGATTTTGCCCAGCTGCCAGAGGTTAAAACGGCCGGGATTGGTTTCCGGGTCACAGCTGAATGTACGTAAACCCCGGGCGATCAATTCCGGTTTGAGACCATAGGCCAGGGCCGCTCCCGCTGCTGCCAGCATATTCTCCAGGTTATGTAAAGCCAGCCCTCCCCAGGCTGCCGGCAGTTCCTTCACCTTTACCAGGGGCAGACACTGGTCCCCCTGAACCCAGAGTACCCAACCCTGCCGTACCAGTAATCCCTGTCCACCTAAGGCCAGATGCCGGGCCAGCCAGGGATTTTCCGCCCTGGTTGTGTACAGGAACAGCTGGCCCTGAAAGCGAGGCCCCATACTGAGTAACTGGGGATCATCAGCATTGAGGATTATCCAGCCCTGCCGGGAAACCACTTCCCCTACCAGAGCCTTAACATCTGCCAGTTCCGCCAGGGAATTGATCCCATCCTGGCCCAGGTGATCCCCGCTGAGATTGGTGTATACCGCCACATCACAATAGCTAAAGCCCAATCCCTGTCGCAGAATGCCACCTCTGGCAGTTTCCAGGACCGCTGCCTCCACCAGAGGATGTTGCAGTATTTCTCTGGCACTGAGAGGTCCACTCATATCCCCGGCCCGAATCAATTGCTTATCAAAATATATGCCATCAGAAGTAGTATATCCCACCTTCTTGCCTGTCAGAGCCAGCAAATGGGCCAGACAGCGCACCACCGTGGTTTTGCCATTAGTACCCGTAACCGCAAAGAGGGGAAGCTTTTGCGAGGGCTGAAGATCTAACCGTGTTATAATCCAATCTGCTATCTCCTTACCTCTCTTTCCGTTCAGATGCATCCGCAATCCGGGAGCAGCATTGATTTCCAGTATACCCTGCTGTTGATCAGCAGGCATGGGGGAATGCAAATCTTCAGCCAGAAAATCCACCCCACAGACATTCAGTCCACTGAGGCGAGCTGCCAGTTCCAGCTGTTTTTTTAATTCAGGGCCAACTTCTTCCGTAACGTCAACAGCTTCTCCGCCACCGGATAGATTGGCCTGAAAGCGCAAGTTCACTTCAGCCCCGGCCGGCAATACCTGCTCCAGGGTATATCCCTGACTGGTCAGACAGCGCAGTACTTCCGCATCAATTTCCACCCGAGTCAATTCCCGGCCATGGCCCTGACCGCGGCGCGGGTCTCTATTCAGTTCCTCGATCAGTTCCCTGATGGTTCGCTGCCCATCCCCTTTGACCCGTGGAGGTAAACGCTCAGCCACCGCTACCAGTTGACCATCCACCAGCAGGGCCCTGAAGTTACGCCCCCTGCCTTCCTTCTCCAGCAACCAGCTGCCTTCTTTCTCTTTCTGCCACCAGCATTCCGCCAGTTCTGCCCCATTCTGAAGATGACAATATACCTTTTTGCCCTGATGCCCAAAATTGTCTTTCAAAACTACCGGATAACCCAGCTGTTCTGCCCGCACCCAGGCTTCTTCCAGGGTTCTGACCGGATAACCGGGCAGTACCGGCAGGCCCTGCCGCTGTAAAATTTCTTTGGTGAGAGCTTTATCCTGAACCAGATCGGCAGAAAGACAAGAGGTATTTTCCAGCAGACTACCTGCCAGCCGCCGGGCATAACGGCCATAACCGATTTGCCAGATGCCTCCACCCAGCTCCATTACTGGCTGTCCCTGACGACGGGCCGCCTGTAATAATGCCAGGGTCGATGGTCCCGGTCCGAAGCGGTCATAAACCGCTCCCAAATCCGCCAGCACTGTGGGCAGAGGCGGTACCGGCTTTCCAGTATACCAGAACCGCACCAGTTTTACCGCCCAGGCCAGAGCTGCCAACCCCACCTGAGGTACAAGGCATTCGACGATGATATCAACCAATCCTTCCACTCTCTCCTCGGTACGGCCAAAATAGACATCCTGTCCTAGCTGAACCTGCAGTTCCAGCGCGATATGTTCAATAATATGGCCGGGATATGTTCCTTCTCTCAGCCGTTCGGCAAAGCCGCCAGCATAGCCCCGGGAACAGTGGTGTTCCATAAGACCGGGCAGGTAAGCCAGGATGAGGGCTGCCAAACCAGGAATCCGATCGGAAGGGAGATTATGCTCCGGCGGAATCCGGATAGTGCCCTTCACCACCGGCCGAAAGCAATAAATATTTTTTTCCTCATAACATTGACTGCGGATAATTTTCATTTTCTCTCACCTTCTTTGGTTCAGGTCAAACTTATAACCGGCGGCCAGACTATGCAACCGTACATCAGTCACCGTCAGGGGCGTAAAACCATCCACTTCCGGGGCACTGGAAAAATCCATTTCGCGCCCATCCAGCACGGTGACTGTCCCTTCTCCTACCACTTCGCCAATATTTTCCCTGACGAATAGGGCGGTATTTTCATCCAGGCCCAGAGCCAGTATGCCGGGAAAAGTAGCCAGTACCGTGAGCAAGCGGTTAAACCGCCCGCGCTGGTTAAAATGCTGGTCAATGACAGTATTGGGTAACCAGCCAAATCCCGGGGCCAGGCTGATCAGTTCCTTGCGAGGACTGGCTTCGGCCCTGCCCCCGGCTATCATTACTGAACCCAGCACAGCGGCTCCGGCGCTGGTTCCAGCCAGGGTACAGCCCTGTCGCCAGAGTTCAGTCAGGTAATCCAGCAATTCCGTCCCTGCCAGCAAAGCCGTGAGACGACTCTGGTCCCCGCCGGTGAAAAAAATCCCCGCTGGTGCTAAATCCTGATAAATAAACTGGCGCACCTGGGCCCGGTTATTGAAATGCAAAATCCTGACCTGTCGCCCCAGTTTTTGCAGGGCTTCTTCATACTGGTGACCGGTTTTCCCCGCCTGTGTAGAAGCAGCTGTGATAACCACCATCTCCCCTGGAGGTGATCTTTTTACCAGCTGCTCCAATATCTCACCCGGTGGATCTTTTTGCTCAGCTCCGCCAATGGCTACCAGCCAACCGGCTTGCATAGGTTCCATCACCTCTAAATTCTGGCAACAAGAAAAGCTTGCCCCATTTAACTGCATTTTATGCAGTCTTAAGGGCAAGCTTTAGTTATTTTCCCGTTTCTTTTAAAGCTACAGCGATTCTTAAATTACCATACTGGGTTTCCAGAGGGATAACCAGTTTTTTGATATTTACCGTTGAGATAATTACCCCTCGGCCTACAATTACCGTCGGTGGGGCGATATGACAAATAAACCCATTGGCTTCCAGCTGGGCACTGGCCAGACCGGAGATAACATTACCCAGTTCCGCCACGGCACTTTCCACCATATCATCAAAAACCGGGACCGGTTGTCCTAGCATGCGGGAAACCAGGTTTTTGGCTGTCCTCTCCGCCAGTGAATACATAACCACCCCGGCCAGCTGGCCTGTAACTCCGATTAAAACCGTTACATCATCCTGGGTGGTAACGGATGATTCCTCGATGCTCAGCTGTCCTTTCTTGATTTCAGCCTGGACCTCCTGTTCCAGCACATCATAGGCAGCCTTGACAAAGGGATTGATAAATTCCACCCTCATTATTTTTTCCTCCTTATTCATCGAGCAATCCCACAATTACCCGGGTCTGGTACTGGGGATCAGATAGATTAATATCTACTGGCTGGGCCAGATTCTGTCCCTTTTCATCAGTAAAAAGGCGAATTCGCGGGCGAGTAGCCAGCCCTTTGCCCAGATCTATAATCACTCCCTTTTCTCCGGTAGATAGCAGCACCATTGAACCTACAGGATAGGGTACTGTACAGCGACTGAAAATATCGATCAGCTTATGGTCAAATTCAATGCCAGCTCCACCCATAATATACTCGATAGCTTCCTGGGGACTGATTCTTTCCCGGTATGGCCGCCAGGAAACCATGGCACTGTATGTTTCCGCAATTCCAACCAGCTGAGCCAGGGGATGGATTTTTTCCCCTTTTAGGCCCTGAGGATAGCCGGAGCCATCCAGGCGTTCATGGTGTTGCTGGATTATTACTTTTACATGAGCACGGAGATTGGGAAAATTGTTGTTTGCGATTTGCAGAGAGTACTCCACATGTTTTTGTACCTGTATTTTTTCCTCTGGCAGTAAAGCTCCTGGCTTAAACAGGATCTCCTTCGGAATCAGGGCCAGGCCCAGATTCATTAAAAGGGTCCCGGTCACCACATCCTTACTGTTCTGGACAAACCCGCCCAGTCGGGCCATATTAGTTGCGAGAATAGCAGTATTCAGTGCCTGTAAAGGCAAGTAATCCTCTCCGGCCTGGACTTTATAAAGGTTTATTTCCCTAGCCCTCCCATAGATTAATTCTTCATGGAGCTCATGAATTACTTCTTCTATTGCCTTGCTATTCAGGCTGACCGCAAGGCCTTTCTTGCCTATTTCCTGCATGGCTTCCTGCAAGACCTTGATTACCTTAATCCGGGTAATTTCCCGGATGGGCTCTTCTATTTGCAAATCAGCAACCCGGGGATCATCCAGATATACCTGTTGTACTCCCTGTTTTAACAACCGCTCAATATGCTCCCGGGTCAAAGGCAAATTGGCCGGCATAATTAGCCCGCCTGCAGTGCCATAAACCGGTTTGGCCAGTTTATCTCCCGGCTGCAAACGATTAGTGCTGATAACTCGCATTTTGCCTCCCGCCTATCCAATAAACCGTTTAATGGTGGACAGGATTTTGTCCGGCTGATAGGGCTTAACGATAAAATCCTTGGCACCAGCCTTAATGGAATTCATCACCATGGTCTGTTGTCCCAGGGCACTTAACATCACAATAATCGCATTGGGGTCATGTTTTTTGATTTCCTGTACGGCAGCAATACCATCCATTACCGGCATGGTGATATCCATTAACACCAGATCCGGTTTCTCTGCCAGATACTTATCCACTCCTTCCTTGCCATCCCCGGCTTCAATCACCTCATATCCGTTTTCAGTCAGCAATTTAACTACCCGCATCCGCATAAATGCAGCATCATCTACAACCAGTATTTTCGCCATCGAAAGGCTCTCCTTTCCTATATTTCCACTTCAGGTTTCCCTACCACTTTTACAGTTACTTTACCGCTATCTATAAACAGGGAAAAAGTGCGGCCATGGTTGCCCCCTGTATCCTCAGCGCTTATTCTAAGCCCTAATTTGCGCACGGCTTCTTTTACTGCCTGTACATTTTTATTGCCAATATCCATACGGGCCGCCCCGGCTACTGCCAGTACCTGGGCCCCGCCAGCTATTTTTATTTGTAACCGCTGGCGCTCTGCCCCCAGGCGTTCCAGCTCTGCCAGCAGGGCAGGCACACAGGTATCGGCATATTTATAGACACTGTCACCTGGCCGCATGATACTGCTGTCTGGCAATACCACATGGGCCATAGCTCCCAGTTTTTTCACCGGATCATAGGCAGCAATTCCTACACAGGACCCCAATCCATAACAAACTAAAGCGGTATTGGGTGTACGAGACCAGTGCATTTCCCCCAGGCCGACCCCAATTTTTGTCTCATTCATGTATAACCGCTCCTACAAGTGGGTCAACAGAATTTGCAAACTTTCCGGATTTGGCATGAAAAAGAAGTGTCCTTTCATTTCCTGTTCACCCACATGAAATTCTGTTTCTACGACCAGTGCCTGGTTGCCGGAAAGGCTTAAATCTGCCACTATATCACTAAAAATCGCCCCCAGCATTTCATAAACAACCGCTGGTGTGGACGGAACAATCTCCAGACCGGTCATATCAGCCAGGGCATTCATAAAGAAGGATCCGGTTACATTGCTCAGTTCCGCCAGAGCCGATCTTTCCATCTCCCCCAGCTCCCTGGTTGTACCCGGTGGCTGCATCAGGAGAAAATCCGCCAGGCGAAAACCCTGTCCCTCTTCAAAAAACAGCAAGAGGTGACCGCTGATGTTCCCCGTTACAGCCTGGTAAAGGCCCAGTCCCACTGTTTCCGGGCCCCCGGCCCAGCTCAACACCTCTTTTAAGTCCAGCAAATCCAGGCGGGGGCTGATTATCCTGACTTCCAGGCCCAGCATTTCAGAAAACACCTGGCCGGAATTTTGCAAAGCATCTTTGATCGCTTGTTCCAGTTTTTCCAACTGCACCCTTCAGGCCCCCTAACTGATTTGCATAACCTTTTTCATCAAACTGGGAACATCCATGATCAGGGCTACCCGCCCATCTCCCAGGATAGTAGCTCCGGCTATGCCCTGTACATCCCCAATATACCGGCCCAGGGACTTGATTACTACCTCCTGTTCACCAATCAGGTAGTCCACAACCAGTCCTACCTGTTTACCCCCTACGTTTACTACCACCACAAAGATTTTGGCTTTTTCTTCCCTACCGCTGCCGTGGTTGTAGAGTTCCCGCAGATAAAGCAAAGGCAGAACCTGTCCCCGTACCACAATGGCTTCATGTTTATTGACAATCCGGATTTGTTCTTTTTCTACCCGGATGGTTTCCAGCACTGAAGTCAATGGAATAGCATAAACCCGCTCATCTACCTTGACCATCAGTGCCCTGATGATAGCCAGTGTCAAAGGCAGCTTAATTTTAAAGGTAGTACCTGTGCCAACACGAGTATTTATTTCGATTAAGCCATTTACCTTTTCCAGGTTGGTGCGCACCACATCCATGCCCACACCCCGCCCGGAAATATCACTGACTTTGGTGGCTGTACTTAAACCAGAAGCAAAGATCAAGTTAATAGCTTCCTCATCACTGAGTCGCCGGGCCGCTTCTTCAGATATAATTCCTTTTCTGACTGCTGATTCCCTGATTTTACTGGCATCAATTCCGCGTCCATCATCCTGGACCAGGATCACGATATGATTTTCCTCATGGCGAGCAACCAGTTTCACTGTACCCTTACGGGGTTTACCCAGCCGTTCCCTTTCTTCCGGCGGTTCAATGGCATGGTCCACCGCATTACGCAACAGGTGGATCAGAGGATCACCGATTTCTTCAATAATGGACCGGTCCAGCTCTGTCTCCTGACCTTCCATAATAAAATCGATTTCCTTACCCGCTTTCTGGCTCAAGTCCCGCATCATGCGGGGAAACTTGTTAAACAGGCTTTCCACCGGAATCATACGGGCCTTCATGATCTCTTCCTGCAACATGGTGGTAACCCGGCCGATATGCACTGATGTCCGGTTCAAATCCTCTGTCAGGTCACTGACTTCATATTTGCTTTCAATTTCAGTTATTATTTGAGCCAGGCGAGTCCGATCTATAACCAGCTCCCCCACCAGGTTCATCAAGTTATCCAGTAGTTCTACATCAATTCTGACGGTACGGCTGGCTTTGCTGGCAACTGCCTTACCGGAGGTGGTTTCGGCTTTCTTTTCCGTTTTTTGTTCCGGTTCCTCCTGTTGTGCTGGTTCAAAGGGTTCCACTACCACCTCAACAATATCAGGCAATTCCTTCAAGGCCTTGCCTATTTCCTCAGCAGTAAAAGTACTATGGATAATAGCCCGCAACGTAGTTTTCGCCTGTTCCTGTTCAATCTCTTCTGCTGTCGGCTCGGATTTAATAATCTCCCCTTTTTCCCTGAGCGTCATCAGGGTAATCAGGGCCCTTACCGGTAACATCTCACTGCTTTCGGCAAAAAATACATTGATCTGCCAGAAGTGCCCTGCCTTCTGGCTGGCCCATTCAGCTACCAGTTTTTGTTCCTGCCAATCCAGCTGCAAAGCTGGTTGACTCGGTCCAGCTTCTTTTTTCACCGGTACAGGAACCGACGCTTCCCCGCTGGTAATTGCCGCCAGACGCTGCAAGATACTATCTAAATCAATGCCGCTTTCCTCCAGGGTTTCAATTTCGCTTTTCAGGACTTTTAAATTATCCAGTGCCTCAAACAGCACGTTCATTATTTCTGTAGTGACTGCCAGTTGCTGTTTGCGAAACTTATCAAAAACATTTTCCATGGCATGGGTCAAATGAGCCATTTTTTGATGACCCAGGGTAGCTGATGACCCTTTCAGGGTATGGGCTGAACGGAAAATTTCCTGCAGTAGCTCCTGGTTATCCCCCTCATTTTCCAGCCTTACCAGATCCTCTTCCAGGAGTTGCAAATGTTCCTCCGCTTCTTCCAGAAATAACTTCAACTCCTCCGGGGAGGCATCCAATTGCAGACCCATCATTTCACCTTCCCTTTACTGCATTTGTTCCAGGGCCTGTTTCTCCTGTTTGTTTAAAACTTTATCCAGATTGAGGAGAATAATCAGGCGATCCTCCAGTTTGGCTACCCCTTCCAGATAATCAGAATCCACATCAGTGATAGCCGGCGGCGGAGCTTCCACAATTTCGCTGCTGATCCGCAATACTTCCGAAACACCATCTACGATCATACCCAGAGTATTGCCCTCAATCTCCACTACCACAATCCGGGTAGAACGGGTGTGTTCGGTTACTGGCAAATCAAAGCGTTTACGCAAATCCAGTACCGGTATAACCCGCCCCCGCAAATTGATAATCCCCTCGATAAAACTGGCTGTATGGGGAACTTTGGTGATGGGTTGCATGGTGATAATTTCCCAGACTTTGGCAATATCAATGCCATAGGTTTCCTTGCCTAACTGAAAAACCACAAATTGCTTCTCTGTAGCCATCTTACATCGCTCCTTTTGGCCCAAACTCTGCTAACCATGAAAATTCGACATATTCTGTACTTATCCTGCCTGGAGGGTGAATTCAAAATATTAGCGACAAAAGCAGGCCACCCGGTCAGTTTTAAACCGGGTGGCCTGCTTTTTAGCCGAACTTATATTGTACCCCGAATCCGCCCCGGGGATTTTTCCAGGCGATATTGTCAAAGGGACAGCCATATTTGCAGGTCCCGCATTCCAGGCAGCCTTCAAAGGCGATTTGCATATGTTCCTCTTCCCAGGAATAGACTTTGGCCGGACAAAAGAGGGTACAAACTTTATCGGGACAATAAGTTTTACAGACATTTTCATCGATTATTTTCAAATGGCTTTCAGAAGCGGGGATAAAGCGGGTCAGGTAAAGTTTGTCATCAATTTTTTTCATCCCAGAACCCTCCATAATTTAAACATATCACCGGCTACCTGCCGCAGGGAGCGATGCTGGCGGATAATTTCCAGCATTTTTTTCTGCTTTTCCTTTTTGGGCACATTATCCACAGTAAAGAATTCATGCATTACCTGGTTCAACATAGCCGGATACTGGCTGAAATACTGGGGATTTTCCTCAAACAGCCCGGTAGCGTTCTGGTATTTCTGTAAATCCTGCAAGACAAAGGAATTCTGCAGGCGTTCCTGGTAACGGGCCAGCATCTGGTTGCTGAAATCCCCGGTACTGATGGCATCTATGGCTGTCTGGGCAGCAAACTTGCCGCTCATCATGGCCAGGTTGGAGCCTTCCCGGTGAATGCCATTGACCAGCATCGCCGAGTCTCCGGCTACCAGTACCCCGGGGGCATAAAGCCTGGGCATGGCTTTGTAACCACCTTCAGGAATTAAATGGGCCAGATACTCTTTGCTTTCTCCCCCTTCAATCAGCGGCCGCACCAGGGGATGTTGCTTCATATGTTCCAGCAACTCATTGGGATTGATTTTGCGCTGCACTACTTCTGAGAGCAAGGCACCTACGCCGATAGAGATGCTTTCCCGGTTGGTATAGATGAAACCGGTTCCCATCATGCCATAGGTAGGATCACCGATCAGTTCGATAACCGCTCCCTGACCTTTTTCCAGCCCAAAACGGTCTTCAATTTTTTCCGCCGGCAGGTAAATTATCTCCTTGACTGCCACTGCCAGATGCTCAGGAGGAATATCTCCTCTTAAACCAGCTTTCTGGGTCAGCAGGCTGTTAACCCCTTCACAGATAATCACCATTTCTGCCCTTAAATCCCCTTCCGGGCGATCAGTGCGCACTCCTACCACCCGGTCCCGCTCGTAAAGCAAATCCTCTACTACAGTTTCATTGATAATAAGGGCACCGGCTTTTTCCACCTGTTTGGCCAGCCAGCGGTCAAATTTGGCCCGCAAGACAGTGAAGTTATTGTAGGGCTCTTCCCCGAACTTCTCGCTGCGGTAGCCCATTTTTACCCCGGATTTATCAGTGAGGAACCAGTAATTTTGCTCTACAATAGGCCGCTCTAAGGGCGCTTCCTTATAGAAACCGGGAATTATCTCTTCCGTTGCCTGGCGGTAGAGAACACCCCCCATGACATTCTTGCTGCCGGGATATTCGCCCCGTTCAAAGACAATCGTCTTCAACCCGGCTTTGGCACAGGTATAGGCTGCAGCCAGTCCGGCCGGGCCAGCGCCAACAACAATCACATCAAATTTTTCCATGTTCTCTACCTCCTCCCTGCCAGCTGTTGCTTGAAGTTTTCAACCAGAGCCGGCAGGATTTGAGCTGCATCGCCCACAATCCCGTAATCGGCTATTTTGAAAATTGGAGCATTAGCGTCATTGTTGATAGCTACGATGGTGTCGGAAGTCTGCATCCCCACCAGATGCTGGATGGCACCGGAAATGCCTACTGCGAAATAGACCTTAGGTCGTACGGTATAGCCGGTCTGCCCAACCTGTTGTGCCGGCGAGGCCCAGCCCGCTTCTACAGCTGCCCGGCTGGCTCCAACCGTGCCACCTAATACCCGGGCCAACTCTTCCAGCAAAGGCCAGTTTTTCGCCCCTACGCCCCGGCCACCGGCCACGATGATTTCCGCCTTATCCAGGTAAACTCCAGCCGCTCCAGCGGTAATGTATTCCAGTACCTTGGTCTGAATCTCCTCTTCTTTTAGGCCCAGTTCTTCCCGGATCACCTGGCCGCTGCGCCCTTCCTGGCGGGGCGGCATGGCCATCACCCGGGGACGAACGGTTGCCATCTGGGGCCGGCGGGTACGGCAGAGAATGGTAGCCATGATGTTGCCACCGAAAGCAGGACGGGTCTGTTCCAGCAAACGGGTTTCAGGATTAATATCCAGTACCGTGCAGTCTGCTGTTAATCCGGTCCGCAACTCTGTGGCCACTGTCCCGGACAGGTCCCGGCCCAGGGTAGTAGCTCCCATCAAAACGATTTCCGGCCGGTATTGCCTGATCAATTTCACCAACCCGTGCAAATAGGGCTCAGTCCGGTAGCGGGCCAGAACGGGGTCATCGATAATATAGACTTTATCGGCACCATAAGCAAAGGCCTCCGGAACCAGGTGTTCAACCTGAGCGCCCAGAATTACCCCGGCCAATTCCACTCCCAGTTTATCGGCCAGTTTCCGCCCTTCCCCCATCAGCTCCCAGGAAACGGGAGCCGCTTCGCCTTCCATTTGTTCGACAAAAACCCAAACCCCCTGATAGTCACCCTCAGCAGCAGGGGCAGCTTTCTTTACTGCCGGCTCAGCCGGAGTAGCGGGCTGTTTTTTCTGGGCTGCTAAAGGTTTGTCCAGAGTGATAGCATTGGTGGGACAAACCTTGACACAGGCTCCACAATCCACACACTGTTTGGGATCTACTACTGATACCCCGTCCACCAGGGAGAGGGCCTGAACAGGACAGGTATCCACACAAATTCCGCACCCGATACAGGCTTTGGCATTAATCTCTACGGCCATGGTTCCCCTTCCTTTCCCGCCTTATTTATTTGCTACAATCTTCTCCTTCACCAGGAGTTCCACCAGTTTGGGCACAGCCTCGATTCCGCCCAGGATTTCACCACCGGGCCGCTGGGGTGGGGCAAAGATGCGGCTAACGGTGGTTGGACTGCCTTTTAAACCGATTTCATTATCATCCAGGTCAAAATCTTTTTTGCCCCAGACAGTTATGGGCATCTGAGCAGCTCTAATCATATTGGGCAAGGAGGCGTAACGGATTTCATTAATGCTTTTCTCCACAGTGATCAAGGCTGGTAATTTTGCCTTGACCACCGCTTTTACCGCTTCCAGCTTCCGCTGTACGGTAACAGTCCCTTCCTCTGGATTTACTTCAACTACTTTATCCACAAAAGTCAACTGGGGCCAGCCCAGCCGGGCCGCTATTCCCGGGCCCACCTGAGCCGTATCCCCGTCTATGGCCTGTTTACCGCAGAAAATCAGGTCTACCGGCTCTCTTTCCATCAGCTTGCGAATAGCCTGGGTGAGGATATAACTGGTGGCCAGGGTATCAGAACCGGCAAAGGCGCGGTCACTGAGCAAGATAGCCTGGTCTGCTCCATAGGAAAGACCCTTGCGTACCGCTTCCTCTGCCTGAGGAGGTCCCATGGTGATAATGGTGACTTTTCCCCCCAGCTCATCCTTGATTCGCAGTGCCTCTTCTAAGGCATGGGCATCATAGGGATTGATGATGGATGGTACCCCTTCCCGCACCAGGGTATTGGTTTTGGGATCGATTTTTACTTCCGTAGCATCGGGTACCTGTTTCAAACAAACAACTATGTGCATTCTTGCTACCTCCTCACCACTTTACTTTAAAACGCTTAAGCCGCAGAGCATTGGTGACAACCGAAACGGAGCTGAAAGCCATGGCTGCTCCGGCAATAATCGGATTGAGCATACCGGCAGCTGCAACCGGAATACCGATAATGTTATAAATCAGGGCCCAGAACAGATTCTGTTTAATATTGCTCATTGTAGCCCGGCTCAATTCCACTGCTGTCACAATCCCCAGCAGATCCCCCCGCATCAGGGTTATGGCTGCCGCTTCCATGGCCACATCCGTACCCGTACCCATGGCAATCCCGACATCGGCTGCGGCCAGGGCCGGGGCATCATTGATGCCATCTCCCGCCATAGCCACCACTTTACCCTGTTGCTGCAAGGCTTTTACTTTTTCCGCTTTATCCTGAGGCAATACCTCGGCCATCACATTAGTAATCCCTACTTGCCGGGCTATTGCCTCTGCTGTGCGGCGGTTATCTCCGGTAATCATCCAGACTTCAATATTCATTTCCTGTAAATGTTTGATGGCCTGAGCGGAGTTTTCCTTGACAGTATCCGCAACAGCCAGTAACCCTGCCAGTTCACCAGCAATAGCTACCAGCATGACAGTTTTGCCCTGGCCTTCCAGCTCATCTTTCATGGGTAGGGCTTCTGCCATATCAATCCCAGTTTCTTCTAGTAACCGCACCGTACCTATCAGTACCGGCTGTTGTCCAACCTTAGCCTTAATACCTTTACCGGCCAGAGCTTGAAACTCCTCCACGCTGACCAGGGGCAATTGCTGTTCTTCTGCCCAGGCAGTAATAGCCTGGGCCAGAGGGTGTTCTGACATTCGCTCACAGGAGGCCGCAATGGACAGCCATTCCCTTTCCCGTTCCTGCCATGAACCAAAACTGCGGTAATCGGTAAGAGTGGGTTTCCCTTTTGTGATTGTACCCGTTTTATCCAGAATTATGGCATTGATTTTATGGGTTTTCTCCAGATATTCACCGCCGCGGAACAAAACCCCCAGTTCCGCTCCCCGCCCGGTACCGACCATAATCGAAGTAGGCGTAGCCAGCCCCAGAGCACAGGGACAGGCAATCACCAGAACAGCGGTAAAGTTTAGCAAAGAAGTGGTAAAGTCACCGGTGCGCCAGTACCAGTAAATAAAGGTCAAAACAGCGATTGCGACTACCACAGGTACAAAATAACCGGAAACCACATCGGCCAGCCTTTGAATCGGCGCTTTGGAACCCTGAGCTTCCTCCACCACCCGGATAATCTGGGCCAGGGCCGTATCCTTTCCCACCCGGGTCGCCTCGATTACCAGCACTCCCTGGCCATTAACAGTGGCCCCGGTAACTGGGTCCCCCGGTCCTTTGTCTACCGGCAGGCTTTCCCCCGTCAACATGGATTCATCCACTGCCGATGTACCTTCCACTACCTTGCCGTCCACAGGTATTTTTTCTCCGGGCCTTACTACAACCAGATCGCCGACCTGTACCTCTTCTACCGGAATCTCCATTTCCGTCCCGTCCCGGCGGATCCTGGCCTGTTTGGCCCCCAGGCTCATCAGTTTGCGAATCGCTTCCGATGTCCGTCCTTTAGCTATGGCCTCCAGCATTTTGCCCAGCAGAATCAGGGTAATAAGCACCGCACTGATCTCATAATAGACCTGGCCGCCGGGCAGAAAGAAGGTAAAGGCAACACTGTAAAAGTAAGCGGCACTGGTACCCAGAGCCACCAGCACATCCATATTGGCACTGCCATTTTTTAATGCTTTATAGGCTCCCCGGTAAAACTGCCAGCCTGTACCAAATTGAACAGGGGTAGCCAGAATAAACTGAAAATAGGTATTGGTCAATAAATCAGGCAGATGCCAGCCCAGTCCGTGGGATAACATGGCCAAGAACAAGGGGAAACTTAAAAGGGCAGAAATGAATACTTTCAACTTTTGCTCCCGTATTTCCCGTTCCCGTTCGGCTTTCTCCCGGTCCACCACAGCCTTTCCTGTTTCAGTCAGAGTTTCCGCCCCATAGCCTAAATCGGTAACTTTAGCCTTAATCTGCTGAAAATCCAGTTGAGCCGGCAGATAAGTAACTGTAGCCCGTTCAGTAGCCAGATTTACCTGGGCCATCACTACTCCCGGTAACCGGTTTAAACCCTTTTCCACCCGGGCGGAGCAGGCAGCACAGGTCATACCTTTAACCCGGAATTCTACTTTTTCCGTAACTGGACGATAACCCAGATCTTCGATCTTGGCCAGGATCTGCGCAACCTGAATCTGAGCCGGGTCAAATTCCACTGTTGCCTGCTCAGCCGCCAGGTTGACTGCTGCTGTGTGTACTCCAGGCAGTTTCCCTAATCCCTTTTCTATTCTGGAGGCGCATGCTGCACAGGTCATCCCCCGAATTCCCAGCTGTATCCTCTGCAGATTTTTTTCGACACCATTCATTTCCATTCCTCCTTCCTCAATCTCACCATACTATATATTGTAGTTTCAAGTCAAGTTATTAACAAAAATTCAAAACCCTCCCTTAGCATGGGAGGGTTTCAACAAAATTATTCTGCCAGCTGGGGTGCACCAACTGGACAAACATCGGCACAGCCGCCACATTCAATGCACTTTTCCTCATCAATGACGTACTTGTCATCACCTTCACTGATAGCATCGACGGGGCATTCGGGAGCGCAAGCGCCACAGCTGATGCATTCATCACTAATCCGATAGGACATTCTTTTCACCCCCTTCAGTGGTATCGCTGATATTTTACCACGGAAGGCAGGCTTTTTCATCATTTTCCTGAGCTTTTATTGAAAAAAATTTTTTGTTTTGGGTTTACCTTTTCTTAATTTACCTCTTGTTTCTAGCCCACCAATTCCTGCTACCCCGGAAATAGTCGCTTTAATTACCTCTTCCACCGGCACCGTCATCTGGAAGGGGGAGTAGGCCACGCGCTCTACTACCAGTACAGGGTCAAAGGCATGGATTAATATGCGCTGGGGTGCGCTGGCATAATTGGCCCCCGCTTGCAGTAAAGCCTCATAATAGGACTGGCAAGCGCCGGCAAAAATCACCAGAGCATCTTTATCCTGTTGCCAGGAACGGGCCGCCTTGACAGCTTCGATAAAATAACGGGAATTACGGTAGGAGTCCAGGTTTTTCCAGTCACTGTTTTTTTTCAGCAAACCATCATGGCCGGTCAGAACCAGAATATCCGGTTGATATTTGGCCAGTAACTCCGTCACCCGTTGCGGCTGCTCCATTTCCGGCACCATAAAGCCCCAGCAGTTTATTTTCAGCTGCTGATAGGAATTGAGACAGAGGTTAAGATACTCCTGGTCCCCATCCAGGTGCAATACCCGGCCTGGCAATTCAAAAAAATCCTGTTCCTCCTGGCCACTGGCCGCCTGCCGCACCAGAATCTGCCGCAAATGCTCATGATGGTGTTTGATAAATTCCAGCCGCCGCCGACGCACTTCTTCATCACTCAATAAAACCAGATCATCCAAAGGAGCATCAGCTTCCAGCCTGACATCTATCCCGCGCAATAAAGCGTGATTACCTCGTATTCTGACGATGCGAAAAAATACATCGGCCTGATATGAACGGCGCGCTACAATATCCCCTATCTTAAAGGCTGTCACACCCATCCCTCCGGTGCCTATCGCTTTCTTTATCCTATGCACCGGTCAGGGCTGGGTTGACACTTAATTCCCTACTTATACGGGCAAATTCCTCCAGGCTCAGGGTTTCACCCCGGCGGCCGGGTTCAATCTGACAGCTCTCCAGCAGCTGTAACCATTCCTCCCGGGTTAAATTAAAGCCTGCTTTGCTCAAGGTATTAAGCAGAGTTTTGCGCCGCTGAGCAAAAGCAGCTTTCACCACCCGGAAAAAGATTTTTTCATCCCCTGGATCAACCGGGGGCTGGTTGTGTTTTTTCAGGTGGATCACCGCCGATTCCACTTCCGGGGTCGGTATAAAGGAAGTGGCCGGTACCTGTACGAAAATTCTGGCCTGGCAGTAATACTGGACCGCTACAGTTATGGCCCCGTATTCCTTGCCACCGGGCTGGGCACAGATTCTTTCTGCTACTTCCTTCTGTACCATCAGAGCCATTTCACTGATCCGGTACCGGTTTTCCAGTAAATGCATCAGAATCGGGGTAGTTATGTAGTAGGGCAAATTGGCAGCCAGTTTATACCGGGTTGCTCCTGTCTGTTCCTGAACCAATTGATCCAGGTTCACTTTCAGAACGTCCTGGTTGACCAGTTTCAGGTTGGAGTAGTCGCGAAACAGATCCTGCAATACCGGGATCAATTCCCGATCCAGTTCAATCGCCACTACCTGCCCTGCTTTTTGCAGCAGCTCTTCAGTCAAAGAGCCGATTCCCGGGCCAATTTCTACCACCACATCATCGGGTTGTAAATCGATAGCTCGTACAATTGCCGAGGTTACCCTTTCACTGATAAGAAAGTTCTGACCCAGTTTCTTTTTGGCCCGCAACTGATATTGATTAAGAATGGCCCTGGTCCGGGCCGGAGTGGCAATTTTCATGGTTCTCCTCCTCGTCAATCTGCTGTACAGCAGCTTCTATATCCTCTCTGCTGATTCCATAAGCATTTAGCCTTTGTAAAAACTGTTTGGCATTGGCATAGCCGATACCCAGGCGATCCCCCACCTGTTCCCGGCGCCAGGCAGCATCAGCTGTTCCGGCCAGGCCCCAGAGATTTAAATCCTCAGCAGTGAATGTCTCCTGCCGTTCCTTTACCAGCGTCTTGACCTGAGCCAATGCCGCCTGAATGGCTTCAGGACTGGCATTTTCCACTCCGATATTGCCCTCTCTGGTGCCTGCCGCCCGGGGTAAATAGGCATGTTTGGCTCCTGGCACCAGTTCAGCCAGCCGCCTGCGAATAGCCGCTCCGGCGGCATCGGGATCGGTAAGAATGATAACCCCCTGCCTGGCCTGAGCTGTGCGAATCCGTTCTATCACCTTTTTGCTGATCCGGCAACCACCTGTAGCGATTACCTCCGCATCTACTGCCGCTTTGACAGCCGCAATATCATCCCGGCCTTCAACTACTATGATTTCCTTGATTTTCATCATCAAACCTCCCGTAAAAGAGGAAAAGGAAAGGGAATACTCCCTCTCCTTACAGTTTTGCTTAACGTTCCAGAACATATACAGTTACATTGCGCATACCCCAGTTGATGGCCTCTCCGTAACTGTCGAAAAACAGGTCAATGTGGTTGCCTTTAATACCACTGCCCATATCGGCTGCAATCCCTTCCCCGTACCCTTCAATCCAGAGGCGGGTGCCAAAAGGTATCACCCTGGGATCCACCGCCAC
>NZ_BDLQ01000124.1:0-501 GCF_002049255.1 Carboxydocella sp. ULO1
GCGTCGATGTGTATAAGAGACAGCTACTGCCTGGGTACGCACGCATATAAACAGCACTGGTATTAATACGCTGAGTGATGTAGCTATAACTACTCCTGTTATAGGGCAGGGCCTGACATGGAATGGCACTAACTGGGTTAATGCTACAGCATCTGGTGGGGGTGATTTACTGGCGCTCAATAATTTAAATGATGTAAATAACACACAGACTGCGCTCAATAATCTAGTAGATGGTGATAATAATATCCACACTACAGGCACTATTAGGTGGAGCACCAATATAGCTAATATAGGTGGGCTACCACCAGCTAATACCTACCGAGGTATGTTTGCTGCAGTCAATGGCGCGGGGGGTGCCTATTATTCTAATGGTACTGAGTGGCTACGGTTAGATAGGGCCCTGCTCAATGACCTCAATGATGTTAATACTGCAGGTGTAACTAATGGTCAGGTTCTAGCATATCAGAGTGGTAACTGGATACCTACCTGTCTCTTATACAC
>NZ_BDLQ01000125.1:0-20029 GCF_002049255.1 Carboxydocella sp. ULO1
AGAACTGGAGTCCTTAATTACATATAATTACATAAATGTCATATATACCATAATGCGTAATGACCAAAACATAGTTGACTACCATTCATAAAATTAATGCAACGCTACTGGTTTATGCATTTTTTCTTTTATATCCATTTTATTTACGTGACAAACAACCGCAGCGCTATAAGGGAATTTGGCTAGAAATTGGAACTCTTTTTAGGAACAGGTATGGTGCTCTTATAGTTTTAAATATTACTTTGGGACTTACAATTAACTTTATTATTAAAAGCTATACAAATAATGGAGCCTTTGGATTTATTTCAATGATAGTATATTATTTGATTTTTTCAACAACTTTTTTATGGTATCCTTTTTACTTAAAAGAAAAAAAAGCTAGTAAATATAAAGGTATATGGAAGGTTATAGGAGATTGGATAGGAGACCCCCGAAGCGCATTTCCGCATAGAAAACGTTAATAGATTAATAAAAATGCTATATTAAGAAATGGGGAAGGGAAAAGGTGTGGAAGATAAATACAACAACTTGTTTATCGTTAATTAACGCAGTTTTACTTAGTTATACGGCTTGGGTCAAATATACTGTTAAAGGCTGTTCTTCATGTAACCAAATATTCTTTCTGCCAATAGATGGTGTAATTATAGCGTTGATAGGAGTTGTTGCTTCTGTCACCCTTGCGGTTTTGAATCATTTTTCAATGCGTTTTTCAAGCCTAAAATATCTGACACTTTTAACTACGATGTTATGTGCTAGCTTTGCATCTTTTCTACAGTTCGCTCAATTTTTTTGGGCTGGGAATTTATGTTATTTCTGTTTAACTGCAACTATAATATTCTATGTAATCTTCGGTAACCTATTGTATAAAGTTGTAATCAAATCAATCTGGAAGAAAATAAATTCATCAACTACTATTCCTCCTGTATCACAAAATTAGAATTGTTTTTTGCAAGAGGAAATTCGTTATTTTTGTAAGGATTTTTCCACAAGTATCTGTTGGGAGATTTTGTGGTAATGGCGTATAAGAGTTGCCTCATTCGGTAACGATTACTCCCGAGTTTTAAATAGGGCAGCACTGTCAACAGTTTTAACCGCCTGCCCCTTCCCAGGCTCACCGGTCGTAGACAAGCAGGGGGCTGGCCCGTTTTTTCTTCTCAGGAAAAGTTTCACATGATAAAATATAGACATAGGAATGGGGGAGATTAAGAGGGGGGAATCTTTTTGTTTGATAAATGGAAACAACTTGATTTTCTCCACCAGGATACCAGTGTCTTATTTTTTGATTCAGTGCGGATCAATGAATCATGGCAAAAATCCAAACAACTTGGCATTAAACCGGACCAGGACAGACCCAGGATTTGTTTGAGTAAACAAAAAACATTAGTTAGAATAAAGCAGAACAAGATTTTATTAGAGATCGCGGCTCCGCTGCTGCAGGAAAGTTATGCCAGTTTGCTGGATAAAACTGTATTATTCCTGCTCTGTGATAAGGAAGGGTATGTCCTGGAGCTTACCTGTAGTCCGGAAGTGTTAAAAATGTG
The DNA here is from genome assembly GCF_002049255.1 of Carboxydocella sp. ULO1. Taxonomy (NCBI): domain Bacteria; kingdom Bacillati; phylum Bacillota; class Clostridia; order Eubacteriales; family Clostridiales Family XVI. Incertae Sedis; genus Carboxydocella; species Carboxydocella sp. ULO1. The sequence goes on from NZ_BDLQ01000125.1 coordinate 1,542, forward strand.
TGCTGAACTTGGAATAAGGAGAGGTACATCTTTTAGTTGTGAAAGTGCCGGAACCAATGCCATCTGCTTGGCCATGCAAGAACTAAAAACGGTAGTAGTTAGAGGAGAACAGCATTATTGTGATTTCTTAAAATCCTGGTACTGTGTTGCTGTTCCGATTTATAGCAGTTATCATGGAATAATGGGTTTTTTGGACATTTCTGCGCATATTGAAACCGATTTAATAAAGATGATTCCTTTAGTTGAAATGTTGGCAAAAATAATTTCCAGGGAAGTTGACCGGGAGACTCATGTTGCGGCAGACAAGGAGAGGCTGAAGTATTTGGAACTGTCCGGGCGGGAAAAGGTTGTTTTGGAGTACCTGGTTGCTGGATATAGTTATGAAGCAGTGGCTAGGAAGCTGAGAATTAGCAAAAACACAGTGAAAACTATAGTCCGCCGGGCCTATCAAAAACTAGAGGTTAAATGTCTTCAGGAGTGTAAGGAAAAATACTCCCGGTTTTTGGTTCGTTACAGCGATGAATAATCGCTGTGTTTTTGTTTACAGTGTGACAAAAAGTGATAAAGCAGGTATGTTTTTATAGGGGGTGGTAGGAAGCTATAACTATCGTACTCTCTCCGCAGGTGCCACAGGAGTCACCTCTTTGGCGATTACCGCTGGGGCTATTTTGGGAGGAGCGGAGAGAAAAACTTGTACGTGATCAGCCATGACCACGTTGTAATTGATGTTGTAGACTGCTGTTCCGGTTGATTTCCATGCTTCCTTCTTCGTGCAATTGTGGTAGCATATGCTAATTATTAAGTGGCTGCTGAGATAAGAGTATTTTTTTCGCCTTCCTGCCGCAAACTATGGCAGGAGGTGAAATGAAGATGGTAAAACCTGTACAACCGGATAATGCCGAAGCAGCAGTCAAATGTCCCCAGTGTGGCAACAGTGTCTTTCGCAATCCTGAAAATAAATGCGATGTTTGAGGCCAAACTTTGCTGGCCGGTCGGGTCGGCTATGTTTCCAATGAGGAGTATTAAAAGCGGGTTAGCCCGCTTTTGTTTTTGGCAAAAATTGCCTGGTTAGTTTTAAGCAAATCACGCAAACTATAAATGGTGCGATGGTGAAGGAGGTAGTGGCCATGGGCAGACGGCGCAGTATCATGTCCGAGCAGTTGAAGTGGGAAATTGCCAGAGAATTAGGGGTGGCGGACATCGTCCAGCGGGAAGGTTTCGGTGGCGTTACCTCGCGGCAATGTGGCATGATGGTGCACAAAGCCATTGAAATGGCGGAACGGAGTCTGGCCCAACCAAAACAGTAAGTCCAGTCGCACCAGCCAGGAGATTTTTCTCCTGGCTTTTTACACCCTCGAGAGGAGGTGAGGATGATGGCGAAAAAAAATAAAAAGGAATTTCCTCTGACTCCGGAGCTGAAAAAATTTCAGTATGAAGTAGCTTCTGAACTGGGCATCACTGGCATTGGCAACATTCCTTTTACAAAAGAGGAAACAGGTAAACAGCCGCGCCAATAACTGTTGCGTATAGGGTGACTGAATTTGATGGATACTATGAACACCAACAGCAAAGGAGGTGATAAAGATGCCAGGCGGACGCAATACCAATCAACCGGCTGTTCCCGGCGCCAAACGGGCCCTGGAGCAGTTCAAAATGGAAGTGGCCAATGAAATCGGCTTAGCCGGCAAGATTCAGACTGTTGGTTATGAAAACATGACCTCCCGTGAATGTGGCAGCATCGGTGGATGGATGACCAAGAAAATGGTACAACTGGCTGAACAGGCTTTGGCTGGTCGTGTACAACAGTAACGAAGGAGGTTGAGGCATCATGGCCAGAAATCGGAACAAAACTGCGGTTCCCGGTGCCAAAAGGGCTTTGGAACAGTTCAAATATGAAATCGCTAATGAAATCGGTTTAGCGGAAAAAATCCAGACTGTTGGCTATGAAAATATGACCTCACGGGAGTGTGGCAGCATCGGAGGATGGATGACCAAGAAAATGGTGCAACTGGCTGAACAAGCTCTGGCCGGGCAAGCTGGCACCACTACTCCCCAGCAATAAGGGTGGCGGAGAAGGCGGGTTTGGTCCCGCCTTTCTCCATCTATGGCTAGTGCAGGTAGCTGAAGGCTTCCTGTTCGGGAATACCGGGGTGGAGGGCCAAATTCAGACCACCTACGACTATCCTGGCACATTCGGAAATTAAATCATCAATATCCTTGGGAGTCATAACCAGATTGCCGGCGAAAGGGTGCAGCACTTCATTAATAATTTGTTGAATCATAGCCGGATTGAGATTCTTGTATATTTGATATAGGGTTGGGCTGGTCTGGAACTGCTCCAGTAATTTATCGATAGCCTCGCCGGCAATAACAGCAGCATGACAAACGGTGGGGATGCCAATGGCAATCACAGGAACCCCCAGAGTCTCTTGATTTAAACCCTGTCGTTTTTGACCCAGGCCGGAACCGGGACTTATACCGGTGTCAGCTAGCTGGATAGTAGTGCCGATGCGCATGGCACTGCCAGCGGCCAGGGCATCAATGCAGATAACAGCATTGGGCTTGACTCTGTCCACTACCCCACGGATGATTTCAGCGGTTTCAATGCCGGTTATACCAAGGACGCCCGGGGCCAGAGCGCAAACCGGGCGCATCCCTCCGGCCAGTTCCTGGGGGGCATAATGAAAAAGGTGGCGGGTTACCAGGACGGAATTGATTACTCTGGGCCCCAGCGCATCCGGGGTAGCCTTCCAGTTGCCCAGTCCGACCAGAAGAACGGTGGCATCTGGCCCCAGGGATAGCAGGGATTTAAGCTGGTCGGCAAAAACCCGGGCGATTTCGGCCTGTACTAACCGGTTACCTTCCCGGATATCTGGTGCTTCGATGGTAATATATTTACCTGGCGGTTTACCCATTAATTGCTCTCCCTGGGCATCCAGGACTGTAACGATGGTTACGGTGGCATGAGGTTTTTGCAGTTTTTCCATTGCGACACCGGGAATTTCCCGTTGTACCTGGCCCCGAATCGCTTCATGGGCTTCGAGAGCCAGATCGAGATTGATGGAAAAATGCTTAAGCAATTCCGGTCGCGCCATGAATTATCTTCCTCTCCAAATTTCTGCCTTTAATGTACCCGGCAATTTTCGCAATTATACATAATTTTTTGGAGGGAAATATATGGCAAACGTGGTGTTGCGGGCAATTTTTGTTTATATTTTCATTCTGGTCATGGTAAGGTTAATGGGAAAAAGAGAAGTAGGACAGTTATCCACTTTTGATATTGTGGTTTTTATTGTGCTGGCAGAACTGGCGGCTATTCCCATGGAGTATTACCAGAAACCCCTGTTGCCCAGCCTGGTGCCTATTCTGGTAGTGGTTTTGCTGGAAATTATCACTTCCTATTTGGCGTTAAAATTTCCGGTCTTTCGTAAACTGATGGATGGACAGCCTTCCATTGTTGTGGCTAATGGCCAGCCGGTAATTGAGGAAATGAAACGCTTGCGCTATAGCCTGGATGATTTAATGGCTCAGTTACGGGAAAAGGGTTTTACCTCACCGGCGGAAGTGGAATTCGCGGTACTGGAGACTTCCGGAAAGCTAAGTGTAATCCCCAAAAGCCAGAATCGTCCCGTTACTCCTGCTGACCTGAGTTTAGCTACGAGTTATGAGGGATTACCTATCCCCTTAATCAAAGATGGGATTGTACAAAAACATAATCTGGGACAGATTGGTCTGTCGGAAAACTGGCTGGTTGGAGAGCTGCAAAAACAGGGGTACCAGCAGCCACAGCAAATCTTTTTCGCCTTGCTGGATACCAGAGGACAACTGCATCTCTATCCTAGATAAAAAAAGAAGGCCACTACCTTGCGGTGTGGCCCAATTTGTTACCCTTGCGGGTAACATTGGGAGAGGAGAAACCGGAGAAAGAGCTTGTAGGGAGAGTGTTGACTGGTTCATTTATATTTATTACCCGCAGGGAAAAGGTTTATACATCTGGAAAAAAATTTTTTCTATGCTATAATGCAAATGAGGTGAAAAAATTGCGGGTGATAGCTGGACAGGCCAGAGGTCGAAAACTGAAAGCTCCCAGGGGTATTTCCACCCGGCCGACTCTGGACCGGGTCAGAGAAGCTCTGTTCAATATTATCGGGAACCGAATCTGGGATAGTACCTGTCTTGACCTGTTTGCCGGTACCGGGGCCCTGGCGATTGAAGCCCTCAGCCGGGGAGCGACGCGGGCAGTGCTGGTGGAAAAGGACCCGAAAGCCCTGGCCTGCATCAGGGACAACTTGTCCAGCACCGGCCTGGAGGAAAGGGCAGAGGTATTAAAGGATGATGTCTATCGCGCCATTCCCCGTTTGGGACGGGAAGGGAGAAAATTTGATTTTATCTTTCTCGATCCGCCCTATGAACAAGGACATTTGTCCCGAGTGTTGCCATTGCTTTCGCAATACCGGCTGCTTCAGCAGGAGGGCTGGATTATAGTAGAGACCAGGTCACGGGAGCCGGCTATTGAAGAGATAGCAGGTTACCGGCTGAAACGGCGGGAAAAATATGGGGAAGCGGCCTTGAATTTCTATATTGAGGAGGAGAAGGCAGAGTGAAAATAGCTGTTTACCCGGGTAGTTTTGATCCTATCACCAATGGCCATCTGGATATTATCGAAAGGGCGGCAGATGTGTTTGATCAGGTGATAGTCGCTGTTTCGGTTAATTCTGCTAAGAAACCTCTTTTTTCAATGGAAGAACGAGTTGAATTATTACGGGAAGTTTTGCGGCCCTATCCTAATGTCAGGGTAGACAGCTTTACTGGTTTGACAGTAGACTATGTTGTTTCCCAGAAGGCGCGGGTAATTATCCGCGGCTTGCGGGCGATTTCCGATTTTGAAAATGAATTACAAATGGCGGTAACCAACCGCAAGCTCAAGCCTTCCGTGGAGACCTTTTTTATGATGGCGCGGGCGGAATATTCCTTTATCAGTTCCAGTTTAATTAAAGAAATTGCAAATTATGGTGGTTGCATTAAAGGATTTGTCCCCGAGGTTGTCGAAATTAAAATCAAGGAAAAACTGGCCCAGCTCAAGGGCTAAATTTACCCATTGGAGGGGAGCAGCGAGTGGAAGTACTGGATTTACTGGATAACCTGGAAGAAATGGTGAATGAAGCTTTTCGTGTACCCATTAGCAATAAGGTCTTGCTGGATGCCGGTGATCTTATCGAAATCCTGGACCGGATCCGGGTGCTTTTACCGGACGAGTTGAAGCAGGCCCGGATGATTACCAGGGAATATCAGCGGATTCTGCAAGATGCGGAACAGCAAGCGAAAAGAATTATCGACCAGGCCCATGATGAGAAAAGCAAACTGGCCCATGAAAGTGAAGTGGTCAAAGAGGCCCAAGCCCATGCTGAAGATATCATCAGGCAGGCGGAAGAAATGGCCCGGCAGATTCGGGAAGGGGCTACTGATTATGCCCTGGATATTTTGCTCAAGCTGGAAAGCAATTTGAGTCACGTACTGGATGAATTGAAGACCGGCCAGGAGCAGTTACGGGATTTGCAGCAAAAGAACCGGGCTAATCAGATGGGTTAGGATTTTAGCCGGTGCAGTAAACTGCTGATAATGGCCAGCAGAGTCAGCACCAGCAGGGTGAAAAGAAATAATTGACCGGAATAAACCAAAAGCCCCAGCCAGGAGGCATTAGCAGCCTGAGGTAGGGGCCAGGCTGCGGCTGGTATACTCCAGCCCAGCTGATAAAAAAAATAGGTATAAGGTATGGCCAGTAAGATATGAACCAGTCGTGCTTTGATAAAAGGCAGCAAGCGCAATGAAGTGGAACTGATAAAGCTGGCCACCTGGGCAATGACGGAAAAACCGCTCCAGGCCAAAATAGCGGCGATGGTAAGGACTTTAGCCTGCAAGGGCAGGTCGCTGATACTGGCCTGCTGACAGCCCAGGGTGATTTCCAGCAAACCAGTGCCGAGAGCCAAACCAATTCCCTCGGGCAGGCCCAGGAGTTGAAAAGGCCAATCCAGTAGACGGGCCAGAGCTCCCAGCAGGCCAAAATGAAGCAGCAGCTGGCTGATGGTAGCAAAAACAATGATAAACCCGCCGATAGCCAGCAGTTTATTGCATGCTTCTCCTACAGCTTCGGCCAGATGGTTGCCCAGGGGGCGCTCATTGGCCAGCAGTTTTTGGCGTAATTCTTGCAAAGCTGCTGCCCAGATTTTGTGATTTCCGGCCTTAAGTGGCGGCCGGGATGAATGCTGGCGGCTGCGCCAGGCTAACAGGATACCCAGGGTCAGATTGGCCGCATAATGGCCGGCAGCCAGGGTCCAGCCCAGGGCTGGCTGGCCCAGCATGCCAACGGCTACTGCTCCCAGCATGAACAAGGGCGAGGCGTTATTGGTAAAGGCCAGCAAGCGCTGGCCTTCTGCCGGCGTCAGTCGCCCTGCTTTGATTTCACTGGCTGTGATAACAGCACCAATGGGATAACCGGAAGTATAGCCTACGGCCAGGACGAAAGCGGCGGCACCGGGCAGATTAAAGAGGGGGCGCATTACCGGCTCCAGCAATACCCCCAGGCAGTGGGTAAGACCATAACGTTCCAGTAAGGCTGAACCGATAAAAAAGGGCAGGAGAGCCGGAAGAACGATTTCAAACCAGGCTCTGGTGCCACGCAAGGCCCCTTGAAAAGCAACTTTGGGGCTGATAGCCAGGGAAACAACTAGCAAGAGAGAACAAATCAGGATGAAATAGCCCTGATGCAGTTTTTGTTTTTCCCTGTTCAATTCCTATCCCCTGCCTTTCCATGAATAAATATATGGCAGAGGCGGAGAAATCAGACCAGGGGGTGAGGCCATGCAGGAGAGGCGGCCACGGCTAGCTCTGGCCCTGGGGGCTGGCTCAGCCCGGGGATTGGCCCATATCGGGGTTTTGAAGGTCTGGGAAGAGGAAAGATTACCTCTGGATTTACTGGTCGGTACTTCCATGGGTGCGATTATCGGGGGCCTCTATGCCTCTGGCATCAGCCCCCGCTGGCTGGCTAATCTGGTGGGCCCCCTCAGTAAGTTGAACTGGCGGGATCTGGGATTGGGGGGGCTGGGGCTATATAAAGGGGAAAATTTTTATCAGGCTCTCAAAGTGCTTACCGGCGGGCGCAGTTTTGCCCAGACCCGGATACCGCTGGCGGTAGTAGCAACCGATTTGGATCAGGGGGAACCGTACATTATTCAGGAGGGGGAACTGGCCCTGGCTCTGCGGGCTTCAGCGGCTGTACCAGTGGTCTTCCAGCCGGTAAACTGGCAGGGGCGTCGGCTGGTGGATGGGGCCTTGACCGCCCGGGTGCCGGCTCGCATGGCTCGTCAGCTGGGAGCAGACCTGGTTATCGGGGTGGATGTGCGCTTTGGCCTGGCTGATAACCGGGCGGAGAAATTATGGGAAGTGGCGATTCAGAGCATTGAGATTCTGGAGCGCCAGATTTGTCAGACCCTGCCACAAGAAGCGGATTTGCTAATTACACCGCAACTGGGACACATCGGTTCCTGGGATTTTCACTGTTATGAAGAATTAATCCGTTTGGGAGAAGAAACAGCCCGTCAGGCTCTGCCCGGCATCAGGAACCTGTTGGCCCGGTGGGCCAGCGCCGCCAGTCCAGACCAGGGCGGGGCAAGGGCTGGGGCCAGAGGAGAGAGTGCAAATCAGTAGCCAGACTATCCAGGCGCATTTGCCGGTGGTAACGCCAGGGAGTGGTACGAGTAACCAGGGGCAGGCTCCCGGCCTTTTTTATTTGCTTTAACAATTGCCGCCCCCGCTGGGAATAGGCCAGCAGCCTGAGGTAGGCTGGGCCGGTTTCATCCCAGTTATTTGCCTCTTCCCGGGTAAAATTCAGCAAAAACTGGCATAATACCCTTTGAATCCGGGTCCAGGTATAGGCTTTGGTTTTGGTCAGTTGCACCAGTTCCTGCCAGCTGCCCGCTACAGTGACGGCATTGAAGATCCGGTTGACCAGGGCCCTTTCTCCATCAACGGTAGCCAGCAAACGGCTTTCTGCTCCATCCTGACGCAGCTGCCAGCAGAGAAAAGGCCAGAGCCTGTCCATGAATACTGGACCCCGGCCTTGCTCCACAGCCTCTTGCAGGTAAGGCCAGGTAGGCACGGGCAAATACGCGAGGGGGGCTGTTCCCTTTTCCTGCCAGGCTTTGCGTACAGCTGTGGCAGAAGCAATGGTTTCCCTTTCGGTAGCAGCAGGCAGTTCTTCATCATGGTAATGGGCCTGACGCCGGGGTATGGTAAATACTTCCCAGTCCAGATTCATTTTCTTGATGGCCCGCAGGTACTCCACGCCCAGAATGTTGTTGGGAGTAGCCAGGGCTTCCGGCTGTTTCATAGCCAGATAGCGGGCTTTGGGAAAGCTGTGGCCCTGACGGATTAATTCTCCGACATCCTTTTCCCACCAGCCCTCATCCAGAAGATCAGCCACTTCCTGTAAGGGCTGCAGCTGGCCGCTTTCCGAGCCGAAACAAAGATGAGTGATTACCCCGGTTGCAGCTAAAACCTGGACAGCCCCTCTGGCAAAAGTACCGGCAGAACGCAGTACAAAGGCTACCGGTAATTCCAGTACCACATCGGCACCGGCAGCGATGGCCATCTGGGCCCGGGTCCATTTATCCAGTACAGCCGGTTCCCCTCGCTGCACAAAAGAACCGGACATGACACACAGGACGAAATCAGCGGCGGATAAACGTTTGGCTTCCTGCAGATGCCAGGCATGGCCATTATGAAAGGGATTATATTCGGTAATCAGCCCCACGACGTGCATAATATCCTCCTTAAAAATAAAAGCTACGGCTACAAAATCTCCTTACTTTGTAGTATAATATTTTTTTGGTAGGCTAGCAAAGGGGGCATACATATGGCAGTAAAATTGATGGAAAAAATCTGGAACAAGGCACGACAGAAGAAACAACAGATTGTCCTACCGGAAACGAGTGATGAACGGGTGTTACGGGCAACGGAAATCATTTTGCGGGAAGGATTGGCCCATCCCGTTTTACTGGGGAAGAGGGAGGAGATTTTGGGCAATGGTCGGGAGCTGGGGGTAGACCTGACCGGAGCTGAAATCGTGGATATCTTTAAATTCCCTCGCCGGGAGGAATATGTGGAGGCCCTCTGGAATTTGCGCAAGGAGAAGGGCCTGACCCGTGATGCCGCTGACCATTTGCTGCGCAATCCCCTTTATTTTGGTGCCATGATGGTAAAAATGGGAGATGCCGATGGCATGGTGGCCGGCTCTCTGAGCACCACCGGAGATGTGTTGCGTCCTGCCCTGCAGATTATCAAGACTGCACCCGGTATTTCCGTAGTGTCCGGGGCCTTTATCATGATTGTACCCAATGAACAATATGGTGAAGGCGGAGTGCTGGTTTTTGCCGACTGTGCTGTTAATCCTGACCCCACGGCAGAGCAGCTGGCTGAAATCGCCTATGCTTCAGCCCAGACTGCGCGCAATCTTGCCGGTATTGAGCCCCGGGTGGGCATGCTTTCCTTCTCTACTAAAGGCAGTGCGGAACACCAGCTGGTTTCCAAGGTGCAGCGGGCCACGGATATTGCCCGGGAACGTTATCCTGACTTAAAGGTGGATGGGGAATTGCAGGCTGATGCTGCACTGGTACCAGCAGTAGGGCAATACAAAGCCCCGGGCAGTGAAGTGGCCGGACATGTCAATGTCCTGATTTTCCCGGACCTGCAATCCGGCAACATCGGGTACAAGCTGGCTCAGCGGTTAGGGGGAGCAGAAGCTATTGGCCCCGTACTTCAGGGTATGGCAGCTCCTGTCAATGACCTCTCCCGGGGTTGCAGTGTGGATGATATCGTCAATGTTGTAGCAATCACTGCAGTACAGGCTCAAGCAAGGGAGGCGCACCATTAAATGAATGTACTGGTTATTAATTGCGGCAGTTCTTCTTTGAAATACCAGTTATTTGACATGGCAAAGGAAACTGTGCTGGCCAAAGGGCTGGTAGAACGGATCGGCCTGGAGGGCAGCTGTTTGACTCACCGCGTTGGTGAGGATAAAACTGTAATTGAACAGAATATCCCTGACCACCAGGCAGCTATCAGTCTGGTGCTGGAACAGGTACGGGGATTGGGGGAAATCAAGGCCGTAGGCCACCGGGTAGTACATGGTGGGGAAAAGTTTTCAGCCTCTACTGTCATAGATGCTGAGGTTTTAAAAGCTATTGAGGAATGCGTGGAACTGGCTCCCCTTCACAATCCACCCAATATCATCGGGATTAAGGCCTGTCAGGCCCTATTGCCCGGGGTACCCCAGGTGGCCGTCTTTGATACGGCTTTTCACCAGACCATGCCACCTAAAGCCTATATCTACTCTTTGCCCTATGAGTATTATGAAAAATATCGCATCCGCCGCTATGGCTTCCATGGTACTTCCCACCGTTATGTGGCCCAGCGGGCCGCTCAGTTGCTGGGTAAGCCTTTAGACCAGCTGAAACTGATTACCTGCCACCTGGGCAATGGAGCTTCCATCACTGCTATCGATGGGGGGAAATCAGTGGCTACCTCCATGGGCTTTACTCCTCTGGAAGGCCTGACCATGGGTACCCGCAGCGGAGATATCGACCCGGCGATTGTGTCATATATCATGGAAAAGGAAAACCTGACTGCTGAGCAGGTGACCGGTATTCTCAATAAGAAATCCGGGGTACTGGGCATTTCCGGGGTGAGCAGTGATTTCCGCGATCTGGAGGCAGCTGCTGCCCGGGGCCATGAACGGGCCCGGCTGGCTCTGGAAATCTTCTGCTATGATGTCAAGAAATATATCGGTGCCTATCTGGCGGTGCTCAATGGCGTCGATGCTATTGTCTTTACCGCCGGGCTGGGGGAAAACTCCTCGGTGGTTCGGGAAATGGTTTGTCGTGACCTGGAGGCCCTGGGGATTGCTATTGATGCCGAAAAGAACCAGGTGAGAGGTCAGGAAGCCGATATCTCAGCGCCTTCTGCCCGGGTCAAGGTCCTGGTTGTACCCACCAATGAAGAGCTGATGATCGCCCGGGATACAGTGGCCGTACTGGCAGGAAAATAATTGATTGACAAAGGCCCCTCTGGCCTGTATAATTAACGTTGGCTATTTATTGAGGTGAAAACCGATGGAAATTGATGTCAGCCAACTTTTGAAGGCTCCAGGGCAGGCCATTGCTTTCGCTTTTGAGGAACAATGGGTGCCGCTGGAGTTTGGACAAGAAAAACTGGAGTTCGTAAAGCCGGTTTCTGTCAGCGGGACTGCGGCCAAAGTAGGGCGTCTTATCCAGGTTAAAGGGGAAATCCGCACGGAAATCAGGCGCCAGTGCGGGCGTTGCCTGGAACCATACACCTTCCCTCTGGAAGTACCGCTGGAAGTGGAATACCTGCCCTTACATGAAGTTGCCGAGGGCCCGGCCGGGCAGGAAGATCGGGATAAATTCACGATTTTTACCGGCAAGGCAGTTTTTCTTGATACCGAAATTAAGGCCGCCATGGTGCTGGACTTGCCCATTTCCGGTCTTTGCCAGGAAAGTTGCAAGGGGCTTTGTCCAAAGTGTGGCCAAAACCTGAATGAAGGTGAATGCCAGTGTCCCCGGGGGGAAATTGATCCCCGCTTGGCGGTGCTGCAAAAGCTTTTGAAGGAGGTGTAGACAATGGGTGTACAACAGAATAAGAAATCCAAGGCTCGCACTCGCAATCGCAGAGCCCAGTGGTTGAAAATTGACGGACCTGGCATGTCCGTTTGCCCTCAGTGCAAATCCCTGAAAATGCCCCATCGGGTTTGCCCCGAATGCGGTTTCTACAAAAACAAGGAAGTTGTTGCTGCCGAGTAAGGCCAGACACCTCTTCGGAAACGGAGAGGTGTTTTTTGTATGGGTCTGTGAGACTTGGCTATAGGGTGAGAGTCCCGAACGGAGTACTGTACGACCCTTTTCCAGCCGCTCTGAAAAAGGCGGATAAACGCTTTCAGTACAACCGGGAGCTGGTTACTCTAACTGACCAGCTCAACGCTGATCCGCAAATCGACCTGGTTATCGAAGCGGTGCCGGAAGACCTGGCCCTCAAGAAGCCCGGCCAGCAGCTTAAGCGGGAGGAAGTGCTGCAGTTCTGCCGACAGCGGCTGGCGGAATACAAGGTGCCGCGGAAGCTGGAGTTTGTGGAGGCCCTGCCCCGCAATGCCAATGGTAAAGTATTGAAGAAGGTATTGAAAGAGATGTAGTCATATTGCGTGGCTGAATACCGTGGTCAATAATTTATACCAGATTAGTCGTCTGGCGGAGAGGAGACACCGCTAATGTATAAATCCCCCTGATAACGTACGTTATCAGGGGGATTGTCTTACTATTCCAGTGTAAATTCCCAGGCACAATAAAATTCTTCCGGATGTTCATCGGGAGGACAGGCGATACAGCGGGTCTTGATTCTGGGGTCGATGGTTCTGGCAAAACCGCTGTACTCGGTGATTCCCACCGGCTTGCAGGGGAAATCAGGCAGGCCTTTGCGCTTGCGGGCTGCCTGCACCCGGCAGGTTTTCATGCGATAGACAATGCGCTTAGGTCCCTCCTCGATAATCTCCTGTTCATTGAGGAAACCATAGAGCCGGAATTTCAAAGCGGTTTTCAGGGCCTCCAGGCCGCCATTATCCGGCAGTCCCAGAAACTCCTTGACCCGTTTGGCCTCCAGTACCGTAAAAGTAGCCCAGGCCTCCTCATCCAGTTCAATGGCCTTTTCCAGGCCGTAGCGCTTTTCCACGGCCAGGAACCAGAGGCCATCATGGGCCAGCCAGCGCTTGGCGAAATCCTCCAGCAACGCCAGGGCCTGTTCTTTGCTTAAATCTTTTGGTTCCATACCTTCTTACCCCCTATCTGTATATCTATAGAATATCTATTTCTCCTTTCTTGTTTTTCTTCCTGCTGTTGTCGGAAAAAATCCGGCTAAATGGTAGAAAAAACAGCTCAACAGCTGTCATAGACGTGCGAACGGCTGATTATCTGCTATAATATTAGCAAGAACTGAGACAAGGAAGGTAAACAGGATGGAACGCTATCGCAATTACTCCCGGCATCTACAGGCCAAATTCGGAGAAAAAGTATACAAACTGCCGGTCAACTTACCAGGAACCTGTCCCAATCGGGATGGTACGGTCGGGCGAGGTGGCTGTATTTTTTGCGATGAAGCCGGGGCGGGGTTTGAATGCCTGCCCAGTTCCCTGGCGGTGGAAGATCAGATCAAAACCAACCAGGCATTTTTCCGCCGCCGTTTTAATGCCCATAAGTTTATCGTCTATTTTCAGGCCTTTACCAATACCTATTTGCCCCTGGAAATGTTTCGCAATTATATGGAAGCGGCAGCCAGGCAGCCGGACATTGTTGGCCTTTCCATCTCCACCCGTCCGGATTGTATCAATGAAGCCTATCTGGATGTTCTGAGTCACTGGCAGGAGCAGGGGCTGAACATCAATGTGGAACTGGGTTTACAAACCGTCAATTACCACACTCTGCGGGAGATTAACCGGGGCCATACCCTGGCGGAGTACATCGATGCCGTCTGGAGGCTCAAACGCCGGGGATTTGAGGTCTGTACCCATATTATTCTCAATCTGCCCGGAGATGACCTGGTGGATGTGATTGAAAATGCCAAAATTCTCTCAGCACTGGAGATCGACTATGTCAAACTCCATTCCCTCTATATAGTGAAAGAAACAGAGCTGGGGCGCCGCTTTGAACGGGGGGAGGTCAACCTGATCTCTTTGCCCGATTATGTGGACCGGGTTGTGGCTTTCCTTGAATATTTGCGGCCGGAGACGGTAATCCAGCGCCTGGTAGGCAAGGGGCCCCAGGGCGAAATGTATTTCTGTAACTGGAATACCAGCTGGTGGAAAATCAAGCAGATGATCGAGGAGAGGCTGGAAACTCTGGATACCTGGCAGGGAAAGAAATGCGATTATCTAAATGGCAAAGCGGTTCGCCGCTTGCTTGACTAAAAATTTTTCCATAACCGGCAGGATTTCCAGTTTAAAGGACGAATAGTATAGAACATAAGTTTGTATTAAAGGGGAGAACAGGTTGAAAGAGCTATTATCAGGACCTTATGGCGCCGGTAAGACAGCAGAGTGTTTACGGGTTTACCGCCAGTGGCTGGAGGAAGGCATGCGCACTGAGCGGATTCTGGTTTTGCTGGCTTCCGCCCGGCGGGTGAGCTGGTGGCGACAGCAATTGATTTTGCCTCAGGCGGGTAATCTGGAAATCTATACTTATTTTGGTTTTATCCAGCGGGAAATTGCCCTTTACTGGTGGCAGTTAAAAGCCAGGCAGCCAGCGTTAAAAGGGGATGATCCCCTTTTTCTTTCCGCAGAAACTGCCCACTATCTGGTTACCAGACTGGTGGACAGAGCCAAGGCCCAGGGTAAACTGCTGAAAGTCGTGGCTACCACTGCTCAGCTAGCAGTACAGGTGCTGGATTTACTGAATCTCATTGCTGTTAATGGCCTGGAGGAAGAGGAGGCCTTGCAACGTTTGCTGACAGGCTGGCCGGCAGCAGTGGACCGGCAGGAGGAACTGAAAGCCGCCCTGGCGGTAGGGCAGGAATTTCGCCAGCAGTGTCTGGCGGGCGGGATGATCGACTATTCCCTGGCGGTGGAACTATATCACCGCTATCTGCTCCCTGAGCCGAACTATCGGCAGGAACTATTGCGACGTTATCGGGGTTTGATCATAGATGATGCCGAAGAGCTGGTGCCCACTGCTCTGGATCTGGTGCTGCAATTGCTGTTGAAAGCAGAGCAATGGCTGGTTACCATCAACCCGGAAGGCGGTTTGGGGCGTATCCGGGGAGGGGCGCCGGAGCTGGCCTGGGCCCGCCTGCAGGAAATGGCAGGGGCGAATTGCCGGCAAATAGGTGGGAGGCCAACCCTCCCGCAAATCCAGGAAATAGAGGCCAGCTGGCGGCCTGAGCTGCTGGAATTGATTGCCGCCCGGATCCTGGAGCTGCGGGCTCGAGGGGTAGAATGGGATCAGATAGCCCTGCTTCTTCCGGTGTCAGATGCCATTCTGGAAACGGCCATCGAGAACTGGGCCCAGCGCCAGGGCATACCGGTACGCAAGTTTGCCACTGGCTGGCGGTTACTGGACCAGCCTCTGGTCCGGGCCCTGCTCACCCTGGCGGTTCTGGCCCATCCCCGCTGGCATTTGGCCATTGCCGAGGATGATCTGGCCCACTCCCTGGCCCTGATTCTTCAATGTGACCCCCTGCGGGCCCGTTTACTGGCCCGGGAGCTGGTCAGAAACGGGGTGGAAGAGCTGGATCTGGATCAGGACCAGCTGCGGCGCCGTCTCGGTTTTGCTCTCAGCGAGAGATGGGAGAGATTGCAGGAGTGGTTGCGTTCCTATCGGCAGGAGCCGGGGACCATTGCCCATTTCCTGCAACGGGCCTTTGGTGAGATTCTGGCTCCTCTGCCTTTACAGGAGGAGGAGCTGCTGAGTGTGCGGCGGTTGCTGGCGGCTGCCCTGCGCTTACCCCGGGCCCTGGCCCAGGCCTATGGGGATGAAACCCAGCCCGACCAGGCCTTTATTCAGATGATTCTCAAAGGGACCCTGGCCCAGGAAGTTCTGGAACTGGCGCCCTGGGTGGAGAGAGGCCAGGGGCTTTTGCTGGGTACCGTCAGCTCCTTTCTGGACCGGGGGTTCACAGCTGAGCATGTCTTTTTGCTGGATGTGACTGCGCCTGCCTGGTGGCAGGGACCGGCCAAGGAGCTGGTCAACTCCTGGCTGCTGGCCAGGGATCGGGAAGCAGAGGATATCTGGCAGGACGATACTGACCAGAACTGGCGCAAAGAACAGGCCAACCGGATGGCCTGGGCCCTGTTCAGCCGCTGCCACCATCTTTATCTGGGAATTAGTATTTACAACTCCCAGGGGATAGAGCAGGAAGGGCCCTTCCTGGACTTTGTCCTCAGTTTGGCTCAGACAGGGGGTGGTGCTGATGGCAATTAACTGGCGGCCGGGCCAGGATCTGGTCATGGCCTACCGGGGAGGACGGCTGGCGGTTCCGGCGGTGCCAGGAGCGGGAAAAACTCATGTCCTGGCCCATCTGGCGGCAGATCTGATCGCCACCGGGGCCGTTGGCCAGGGCAAAATCCTGATCGTGACGGCGATGAATTCCGCTGTTAGCAACTTCCGGCAGAGAATCAGCAGGATTCTGGCCGAAAAGGGCATCGAAGGCAAGCGCAAATTCGAGGTCAGGACCCTTCATTCCCTGGCAGTGCAGATCTTGCAGGAAAAAACCGAGGTAGTTCTGGTTAATAAAGATTTCAATATTATAGACGAGGAGCAGAGGAAACATATCCTTAAAGGGATTATCAATGACTGGATGCGCAAACAGCGGCAGCGCTGGGAAGGCCCCCTGGGTAATCAGCCTGACCTCCGGCAACTGGAGAAATGGCGTGAGCAAGTCGCCGATTTTCTCCTGGCCGGCATTTCGACCTTGAAAGGACGAGGAGTGCAGGAACCGCAGGCAGCAGACTGGATCGGGACGTTGCCACCGGATAACCCCCTGGGCTGGTTGCTGGAAGTCTATCTGGTTTACCAGCACCAGCTCAGCCGGGAAGGGGGGATTGATTTTGATGATATGATCCTCAAGGCCCGGGATTTGTTGCGCCTGGATCAGCAGCTTCGCCAGCGGCTCAGTCAAAAATGGACGTACATCTTCGAGGACGAAGCCCAGGATTCCAACCCTTTGCAGGAAGAAATCCTGCGTTTACTGTCCTCTTCCCATGGCAATCTGGTTCGGGTAGGAGATTCCAACCAGGCCATTATGGGCACCTTCACTGCAGCGGAGCCGGAACTGTACCGGGCCTACTGCCGTGACCCCCTGGTTCAGAAAGTCGATCTGCTTTATGCTAGTCGCAGCTGCCAGCAGGTGATTGATACCGCCAACTGGCTGGTGCGCTGGGTAACAGAGGAATACCCGGTTGCGGCCTGTCGCAATGCCCTGGAGGCCCAGTTTATTCAACCGGCTCCGGCGGGGGACAGCAGGCCCAATCCGGTAGTGGGCGGTTTTCCGGTAGTCATGTGTACCTACCGGAATGGGGAGGAAGAATACCAGGGGGTGACCAGATATATCGCCCTGGCTCAGAAGACTTATCCCGGTGAGAGTATCGCTGTTCTGGTGCCCACCCGGGAAATCGGGGCCAAAATGGCCGAGACGCTGGCCCAGGAGGGGATTGCGGCCCGGATTGTGGGAGAAGATCTGGGCAGTGATTTAAAACGGGCCATGTATGGCCTGGTGCGGGGGCTAAAATATCTGGGTTCTCCCGATGACTTGAAAGCCTGGATCGAGCTCTGGCAGGACTTTTTCGCCCTGGAACTGGAACCAGGGGACAGGAAGACCCTGTTAACCTTTTTACAGGGTTACCGGCCGGAAGAATTGCTTTATCCACCCGGGCAGCAACAGACCCTGGAATTGCTGGATGCCCTGCAGAGCCAGGAGGCCTATACGGTGCTGCAGCAGGGGTTAAGACAGGTGCGGGACTGGCTGGAGGCTTCCCTGCGCCTGGTACCTGACCAGCTGGTGCTCTATCTGGCCGAGGACCTGGAGCTGAAAAAGGAGGAACTGGCCCTCGCCCATAACCTGGCGGGCAACATCCGCTACCAGTTACAGCTTTACCCGGAGTGGCGTTTAAAAGAAATAGCCAGCAATTTGCCTGTTCTCGAGCCTGCCCTCAAGAAATTTGCCCTCAAAGTAGAAGAAATGATGGATAGCATTGATGAAAAGAGTGTAACTATTTGTACCTGTCATAAAGCCAAAGGGCTGGAATGGGATATTGTCTTTGTCATCGCTACCAATGCCTATCCCTATACGGGGAAACTGCATCATTACAGTCGCAGTGAATATAAACTTCCTGGCAGAATTATCAATCTGAATGCAGAAGCAAAAGCCTATTTGAAACAGCTGCAGGGAATGGCAATTACCGGTAATCCCCTTGAAGAGGCCAAACTGGAGGAGATTAGAGAAAAACTGCGCTTATTTTACGTAGCCATAACCAGGGCCAAAAAACGTCTGATCATTACCAGGGCGCGGGAGTATCAGGATAAAAATGGAAAACCGAGAGATTCAGAAGCTCCGACTTTCTGGAAAGAGATGGCAAACTTCGTACGGGTGGCAGGAGGGAAAATATATGAATAGAAATAAGAAACAGTTATTTCAGCAGCTAACCTTCAGCCAGGCGGCCCTGGAAACCTTTCTCACCTGCCGGCGCCGTTTTCGCTATCGCTATGTGGATGCTCTCTACTGGCCCACGGTATGGGGAAAAAATGAAGAAAGCCTGCGGGAGCTGGAACGGGGGTTAACTTTCCATCGCCTGGCCCAGCAATATTACCTGACCGGACAGGTACCGCCGGTGGGGGAAAGCAACCTGAACCGGTGGCTGGCTGCCCTGGCAGCAACCTGGT
>NZ_BDLQ01000125.1:20053-72440 GCF_002049255.1 Carboxydocella sp. ULO1
CCCGCCAGGACGGGTACAGCTATTATCCCGAACAGGAATTGCGCTGGCAAAGTCCCTGGGGTTCTTTGCTGGTTAAATATGATTTGCTGGTGCAAATTCCCGATGGCCGCCTGTTAATTTATGACTGGAAGACTCAGGCTGCTCCTCTGCAAGAGAAACTGCTGACAGAACGCTGGCAAACCCGCCTCTACCTGCTGGTAGCCGCTCGCTGTGGTCGCAACTATCTGGGTTTGCCCCCTGATGCCGAGGTTAGCCTGGTCTACTGGAATCCCCGCTATCCGGCCCAGCGGGTAGTCATACCGGGAAAGGAAAAGTTTCTGGCCGAGGCAGAAGAACGTTTAAGTCAGGTGCTGGCGGAAATCCAGGCAACAATTGCTGCTGCCGATTATCCGCCTGTAGGCGTGGAGGAGGTTTGTCGCAGTTGTGAATACCGCCCTCTCTGTCAGGGTCAGATTACTGAAGAGCTGGATCCAGCCAGGGAACTGGGGCTGGAGGATTTAAGCTGGCAACTGGTTGAGGGGGAAAGCTGGTGAGAGAGGTCAGATTTCAGTTGCGTAACCTCCGGCCGATGCCGGTTGAACTGCAGGAACTGGCAGGCAGCAAACCTTATCTGGCCCAGCTCCTCTGGCAGCGGGGCTGGACTGAATTGCCGCCAGAAGCGGAGTTGAGCTCTCCGCTGGATTTACCCCAGCTGGAAACCGGCGCCCGCCTGGTCTGGCAGGCCATCGAAACGGGGCAACCTATCCTGGTCTATGGGGACTATGATGTGGATGGAGTCACTGCTACCGCTGTTCTGTACCGGGCCCTGCATGCTCTGGGGGCAAAGGTGGAGTACCACGTACCTGACCGGTTTGAGGAAGGATATGGATTAAATAAGGAGCGGCTGGAACAGGCAGCGGCTGCCGGGATCCAGCTGGTGCTCACCTGTGACTGCGGAGTGAGCAATGAAGAAGAAGTACGGCGAGCCAGAGAGCTAGGGCTCAAGGTGGTGATTACTGATCACCACCTGCCACCGGAACGGCTGCCGGCGGCAGAGGCGGTGATCAATCCTCACCTGCTGGCCCAACCCGCCCATCCGGCTGCCTGGCTTTCCGGTGTCGGTGTAGCCTATTATCTGGTGCGTCAGCTCTATCAGCTGGCCGGGAGAGCGGGTCAGGAAAGAGAACTGGAACAGCTGGTAGCCCTGGGGTTGGTCGCTGATGTGGTACCTTTGCTGGGGGATAACCGTACACTGGTGAAACGGGGTTTACAGCTGTTGCAATCCGAACAGGTTTGTCCCGGTTTGGGCCTGCTGCTGGCCCGTTACCGGCAGGAGGAGATTGATGAAGAGCTGATAGCTTTTCAACTGGCACCCAGGCTCAATGCCGCCGGGCGGTTGGATCATGCTCGCCTGGCGGTAGAATTGTTGATTGGCCGTGATGAAACCAGGTTAGATGAAATTGCCCGCAGGCTGGAATTGCTGAACCGGCAACGCAAAGCCATCGGGGATGAAATGGGGCAGGAAGCGGAAGAATTATTGCGCCTGAGGGGCTGGCAACCGGGTGAACCCATTCTGCTCTGGCAGCCGCACTGGCATCATGGCGTACTGGGAATAGTGGCCGGGCGCCTCTGCGAAAAATATCGGGTGCCGGTATTGCTGGCAGGATTGAAGGAAGATGGGGAAACCCTGACCGGTTCTGCCCGGGCACCGGCAGGTTACCATTGCCGGGAGGCTTTGCAACAGGCTGAAGTTCATTTGCAGAAATATGGCGGTCATGCGGAAGCAGCCGGATTTTCCCTGCCTCGCCTGAACTGGGAAGCTTTTACCACCACTCTCAAATCGGTTTTGATGCAACAGCAGCAAAATCTGCCGACCACTACAACCCTGCTGTATGATCTACCTTTCAATCTGACCGAGTTAAGCCCGGAACTGGCCCGGGAATGGCAGGAATTGAAGCCTTTTGGACCAGGCAATCCCCCTCCTGTATTTTTACTGGAAGGGGTGGAGATAGTTTCGACCCAGGTCCTGGCTCAACGCCATTTGAAGCTTACCATCAGACAGCAGGGAATAGGACAAACGTTGAACTGGTGGCTGGCGGCGGAACGGGCAGAACAAATTGTGCCGGGAACCCGGGGGGATTTGCTGGTGCAGCCAGTCTGGCAGAAGGAAAGTACGCAGCTGATTTGCCTGGATTTTCTGGCTCGCACCCTGCCGGGACCACAGCCAGCCCTCAATCTGGTTATTGAGGACTGGCGCAACTGGAGGGAGGAAGGGCGGCAACTGCCGCTCTGGCAGGAGAGCTGGTATTATCAGTGGGGTGAAGGGTATACTCCGCCAGTCAGGGCAGAAACCCTGGTTTTGTTGAAACCACCGCCATCGGAACGCCAGCTGCGGGAAATGCTGGCCTTGACCGGGGCCCGGCGGCTGGTACTGGCTTTTGGCAGAGCAGATTTGGGCAGGGCTGATGATTTCCTCCAGAATTTGCTGGCACTCTTGAAACATAACCTGGCCCTTTTGCCTCCCTTTCTGGGGCGGATTAACCTGGAAGAGGCGGCAGCCAGGCTGGGGGAAACGGTGGAAACTGTTTTTCTTGGTCTGCAGGTATTACAGGCCCGTCATTTTCTGCAAATATTAGAAGTAGAAGAGGAAGAGCTGATTCTGCAAAAAGGACCCGGGAAAGGGCCAGGAGACCGTAAACTGGAAGCGGGTTTGCTGGCAGCTTTACAGGAAAGTACAGCCTTTCGCCGATTTCTTTTAGAAAAAGAGCTAGATAGAATAAAACTTTATTTACATTAAATTTGTTTTTAAAGGGGACTGGAGTTATGCGTAAGTTAATATTCCTCTTGAGCCTGGTTCTGGCCTGGTTCTGGCCTGGGCTGGCCCGGGCTTCCGAAACTGTGGCTGCGGCAGTCTACCAGGGCTACCTGGATCCGGCTGCGGACTTAACCTTTGCTGTAATTACCGATTCCCATGTGGGTTTTAGTACAGGCCTGGCCCGAACCAGGCTGGCAGTAACTGAACTCAACCAGAATCCTGTGGCCCTGGATTTTGTCATTCACATGGGTGATATGACGGAAAAAGGACTGGCCTGGGAAATCAATGCTTATCGCCAGGCGGTCAGCCCTCTAAAGGTGCCTTTGTACAACGCTCTGGGCAACCATGACAGCCGCTGGAGTGATCAAACCAAACCCGTTTGGGCCCGGCTGTTCGGGCAGGGAGGCAAAAGCTATTATTCCTTTGATTATAAGGGCTACCATTTTATTATCCTGGATTCAGCTATCCCTGGTGCTACCCATGGCCATATCGATGGACCCCAGCTCAGCTGGTTGCAAGCTGACCTGGCCCGGCTGGCTCCTGGTACGCCGGTGCTGGTTTTCAGCCATCATCCGCTGGCTTTTAGTAACCGCTTTATCGATAATGAGGATCAGGTACTGGAAATACTGCAAGGCTATAATGTTCTGGCCTATTTTGCCGGACATGGCCACAGCCACCTGCAGTGGAACCGCAATGGTCGTCCCTTTTTTATGGTGAAGGCCATTGTGGATGGTGGCTATGCCCTGGTTCAAATCAAAGAGGGGAAATTGACCCTCTGGCATAAACAGATCGGTTTCCCCTGGCTGAAAAAGCTGGCGGAAGTTTCAACTCGCGAAACTGTTAACCTGCAAGGAGCGGAAGTGCAGGCTGCGGCTGCGGGAATCAGCCTGCGCTTATCCGGGGAAGAACGTCCTGAGCGTATTGAAGCCCGGGTAGACCGGTCTGGCAACTGGCAGAAACTCGCTCCCCGGCCTGATGGCAGCTGGCAGCTGAACTGGCAGATTACTACCCCTGGTCAACATCTGGCTACAGTTCGCCTGGTTTTTTCCGGCGGCCAGGTCTACCATCTCAATCAAACCTTCCAGGTTACCGGTCAACCGGCTCTGCTCTGGCAGGCTGAAGTAAAGGGCAGTGTCCAGTCTGCTCCACTGCCCTGGAACAAACAACTGCTGGTTACTTCCAGTGATGGGCAACTGACGGCTCTGGACCGCTTCACCGGTAACCGTCTCTGGTCATACCAGGTGAGCCCGGAAGGGGAGGCTCTGGTGGGAGGAGCAGTGCTTTTCCCTGAGGGAGCCATGGCTGTGGCAGTGGATGGCTGGGCTGCCGCTGTTAATGACGAAGGCCAGGTGCTCTGGCAGGTTAAGTTACCGGCGGGTTCCCTGGCTACACCGATATGGAGCGGCAAGTACCTGATCTGTGCCCTGGCTACCGGGCAGGTAGTGGCACTGGCTCCTGAAAATGGTGGGATTGTCTGGAACTACAAAACCGGCGGGGGTCTACGGGCCCAGCCGGTGCTGGCTGGTAACCGTCTTTTTGTAGGTAGTAACGATGGTTACGTATATGCCCTGGCGGCCGATAGCGGCAAGCTTCTCTGGAAGACCCTGATCAATAGCGGATTTTATTATGCTCCGGCTACCGCACCGATGGCGGTAGGGTATGGGCTGGTCTATGCCGTTGCCCCTGCGGACAAACGCCAGGGCGGCTATTCCCTCTTTGCTCTGGACCAGCTGGACGGCAAACTGGCCTGGAAGGCCAAACTGGCAGGAGGCTATGGTGCACCGCTGGTACAGGGACAGGCGGTATTTGTTAATGCTGTCAGTGGCCGCTTGTATGCTTATCATCCTCTGACCGGCAAGGAATTATGGCAATTTAATAGCGGCAAGACCATCTATGATACCCGACCCGTTCTGGTGGGTGGTCAGCTGGTCTGGAACACCTTCTATGGTGGCTTAATTGGGATCGATGCTCAGAATGGCCGCCTCAGCTGGCAGTACAAGACAGGGGATGCCTTTATGCTGGCGGCACCGGCAGCAATGGGGGATGTAGTCTATGGGGCAGACCTTGAGGGCCAGGTCCTGGCCCTCAAGGTACCTCTCACGCCGACGGGAGCTATTCTGCAGGGGAAACTGCCAGACTGGCGGATATACCTGGCCGAGCAGGAACGGCTCAAGGCCGAGGCCCAGAAAAAACTGGCTGAACAGGCGAAAAAGAAGAAAAAGGCGAAAGCAAAAAGAAAAAAGAAAAAATAACTCCTTTCTTCCCCCGGGCATAAACTGTGCCAAAGGGGGAATTTTTTTATGAAAAGAATAGCAGAGGCTTACGGTTGGGAAAAAGCCAGGTTTCGACGAATCAATGATACAGTCTGGAAAGTGCGGGCCCGGCAAGGGGTATTTGCTTTAAAACGACCTACTACCAGTCCGGAACGACTGGCGTTTATTACAGCTGCCCTTCAGTATTTAAAACAAAAGCAGTTTCCCTGGTTTGCTCCCCTGGTACTGACAGGGCAGGGCGAAGCAATCTGGCAGGAGGGGGGAGAGAGCTGGCTGGCCACGGGCTGGGTTCAGGGTAGGGGCTGTGATTTTCGCCGCCGGCAGGATTGCTTGCAGGCAGCCCGGACCCTGGCGGCTTTGCATCAGGTGGCTCATGGGCTGACACCACCGCCGGGCAGCCGGCCCAAAACCATGTACTGGGCCTGGCCGGAAAAATATGAGGAAAGGATTGAGGAGTTGCAGGCTTTTCAAAAACTGCTGGCCATGAAGGGAAAACTCAATTCCTTTGAACGGGGATTTTTGCAGGCTTTGCCCCGGGGTTTGCAACTGGCCAGGCAGGCTCTGGAAGTACTCAACAGCAGCCAGTACCAGGTGGTGGCTAGTGAAGCTGAAAGAGCTCAGGCTTTTATCCATCGGGATGTGGCGGCCCGTAATTTCATCATTCATCTGGATGGGCATGCTTATTTAATCGATTTCGATTATTGTCGCCAGGACTTACCAGCAGCCGATGTGGCCCGGTTGTTGCAACGGGCTATGAAGCGCCAGGGCTGGCAGAGGGAAAAGGCAGAAGCCATTCTGGCCGCTTATGAGGAGATACGCCCCCTGTCAGCTGAGGAAAAGACGGTGATCGCTGCTTTTCTCACTTTTCCCCAGAAATTCTGGCGCCTGGCCAATCGCTATTTTTACCGCAAAGAAGGCTGGAACCAGGAGAAATACGCCGCCAAACTAAATAAGGCTGTAAACTACTGGGAGAAGGTGCCTGAAGTATGTGCCTTGCTGCTGGCGGGATAAGACAGTATGCAACAGATGCTGGGACACTGGGAAGAGGCCGCATAACAATTAAACTGCCTGAATAACCATTGAGGGACGAAAAACTTCTTTTCGCCGATAAGGCCCGCAGCGGGCATTGCTCTTGCTAGGATAATAGTCAAAAGCAGCCGAAAGCAGGAGCGGCGGAAAGGAGGAATGGAAGATGGCGGTGGATAAAATTCGCTATCCCGAAGGGATGCCGGAAGTGCTGCCTGGCCCGGAAAAGCCCCAATTGCGCCTGGTGCAGAAAATGGAGTTAAAGGAGGTGCGGCGGGGGGCGATTGTAACTTCGGTTACGGCCGTCTATTTCTGCCGAGCCTGCCAGGAGAAAAAGACAGCTCTGGATGTAAAACTGTGTGATTGTGGTTTGATTATGTGCAACCAGTGCTGGTCTGAGTGGGATGACCGCTGTCCCCTCTGCGAAACCGATTTATCATGACCTTTAACTGCTGATTTTGACCATTGGCCGCCCGGCTGTTTCAATTTTGCTGAAAAAAAGGTACATTGAAAGCAAAGGGGGAAAAAGGGGCGGACGCTTATGCAACAGGTTTGGTGGGGAAAAAGGCGCATAGGGTGGAATGGGCAAACCGGTCCGAACAGGACCGGTTCTGTTTTTGTGCAGACAGGAACAAGAGGGGGAGTGCGGGATGGTACATCTGCTCTCTGACCATTTGTATCAGGCCTGGCTGGAATTTCAGCGTCAGGGCCGGGCTGGAATAAACCAGGAGCACCTGAGGCCGGAAATAGCCGAGTCCTGGCGGCGTTCCCGCCAGGCCGGGATCAAATCGGAGCTAAAAAAAGTACCGCTGGTGCTGGGCAAGGAAGAATTGTTCAGCCGGCGGCGGGAAAGGGAAGAGTTAATCAATCTGGCTACTCCCTATTTAAAATCTCTCTACTCTTTTGTCCAGGGCTCCGGGTTTATCGTATCCCTGGTGGATGAAGAGGGCTATTTGCTGGAAAGCGTTGGGGACCCGGAAACCCTGCGTTTGGCTCGTGAATGTCGTCTCGTGCCTGGTGCCTGCCTGGCGGAAGGAGTGAGCGGCACCAATGCCACCGGGCTGGCTTTGCGCTTACTGCGGCCTATTCAGGTTTTTGCTGCCGAACACTATCTTGAGGGCCTGCATCCCTGGACCTGTTCTGCCGCTCCCATTATGGGCCTGGCTGGCCAACCTCTGGGCGCTATCAGCATGACGGGCAGCTTTGAAAAGGTGCATAGCCACACGCTGGGGATGGTAGTAGCCGCTACCCAGGCTATTGAAGGGCAGTTAAAAATCAATCGGGCGCTGGAGAGAATGACGGTGTTAAATCGTTATCAGAGCGCCATTATGGAGGCTATCTCAGAAGGATTACTGGCTCTGGATGAGCAAGGCCGGGTAACCCGTTTGAATCAGGCGGCGGCCCGGATTTTGCGGTTAAACAGCGAGGGGGCCATTGGGCAGAGAATCGACGAAATCCTGGGGGAAGGTAACCCTGTCAGCCGGGCCCTGACCCGGGCGGAGGAAATTTCCGAGGAGGAGTGGCAACAGGAAAGCTGGCGGGGGCAGATTCACTGTACTGTCTCCTGCCGGCCTATTTATAACAGCCAGCAACGGCTGGTGGGGATGGTAGTGGTGGTCAGGGAAATCCAGAAAGTAAGACAGCTGGTATCTAAAATGGTGGGAGCCCGGGCCCGCTTCAGTTTTAATGACCTGATCGGTACTAACCCGGCTTTTCTGCGGACAGTGGAGCTGGCTCGCCAGGCGGCCCGCAGCAATTCCACCGTGCTCTTGCTGGGGGAAAGCGGCACCGGCAAGGAGGTTTTTGCTCAGGCTATTCACAATGCCGGGCCCAGGGCCAGCGGACCGTTCATCGCTATCAACTGTGCCGCCCTGCCGCGGGAACTGATCGGTTCTGAGCTGTTCGGCTATGCGGAAGGAGCCTTCACCGGGGCCAAACGGGGTGGTAACCCCGGTAAATTCGAGCTGGCTGATGGCGGGACAGTATTTCTGGACGAAATCGGGGAAATGCCCCTGGAAATGCAGGCCCATTTGCTCAGAGTCTTGCAGGAACGGACAGTGATGCGTATCGGGGGCCAGCAGGTTATTCCGGTGGATGTACGGGTGATTGCGGCTACCAACAAGAATTTGCGGGAGGAAGTGGAAAAAGGGCGTTTTCGCCTTGACCTCTACTACCGTTTGAATGTCCTGACCATCCAGATGGTGCCCTTGCGCCAGCGCCCGGATGATATCATGCCTCTGGCTAGATTTTTCCTGCAACAGATGACTGAGCGGCTGGGTAAGCAGATCAGAGGCTTTCATCCCCGGGCCGAAGAGCTGCTGGTGCGGTATTCCTGGCCGGGGAATGTGCGGGAGCTGGAAAATGTAATCGAACGGGCAGTCAATGTAGCGCAGGGGCCCTGGTTGACCCCGGCGGAGCTAGGACCGGAATTTCTCATGGAGGGCAAATCCCTTCGGCTGGAGCCGGTAAATAGCAAAACCATGCGGCGTTCCCTGGATGAAGAAACCATTCTCAATACCATCAAGCGCTGTCAGGGTAATCTGGCCCGGGCGGCCCGGGAACTGGGAGTTGCCCGCAGCACTTTGTATCGCAGACTGGAACAGCTGGGACTGTTGCGCGACAGATAAGAAGACATTTAACAGGTAAATGGTTTTAACCGTTTACCTGTCTTTTTTTGTTCTTGAGCAGGCGGTATTGACATTTTACCGGGAAGGGGGAGGAATTGGAGTGTCCCTTGCATGTAATTAAAGCAACACGAGGAGGTGACCGGTATGTTGCCAGTTGATGGCTGTTACCAGTGTCAGAAGTGTACCGCCGGGTGTCCGGTAGCTCCCTGGACGGACATCGGACCTGCCCGGCTGGTAGAGCTTTTGTTAAATGGTCAGGAACAGGAGGCCCTGCAGTCCAATCGCCTCTGGCTGTGTTTGCACTGCGGTACCTGTGCTGCCCGCTGTCCAAACGGAATCGATGCGGGGGAAGTTACCGCTAGTTTGAAACAGAAAGCCTGGCTGCAGAAAATGGTAACCCCATCCCCGTTGCCGGCTTTTTACCAGAGTTTTCTAGCCAGTGTGGCCCGCTGGGGCCGGGTCTATGAACTGGGTATGATACTGGGGTATAAATGGCGGACCGGCCGCTGGCTGGCGGACCTGGCTCTGGGCTGGCAGTTGCTAAGGCAGGGCAATTTACGTCTTCTGCCCCAGCCCATTCAGGGGCGATCTGAGGTAGCGGCTTTGCTGCAGCGGGAAGGGAGGGCATAGAATGGTTTACGGATATTTTCCCGGTTGTTCCCTGCATTCAACAGCCCAGCTTTATGAAGATACTGCCCGCAAGGCCCTGGCTCTGCTGGGGATTGAGGTCAGGGAAGTACCGGACTGGAATTGCTGTGGAGCGACCCCGGGCCATGCCTGGTTGCCACCGGTAGGGGAGGCCCTGGCTCAGCGCAATTTAAAGCAGGCTCGCAAGGCGGGGCTGGGAGAAGTGCTGGTCCCTTGTGCTGCCTGTTACAACGTGCTGGCCCGTCAGGCCGGACCGGACCTGAAGATCCGGCATCTGCTGGAACTGATGACTGAAGCCGGGCTTTTACAGGAAATAGAGAAACGGGCCCGGGGACAGCTATCCGGGCGCAAAATTGCGCCTTATTATGGTTGCCTGTTAGTACGACCAGCGGAAATCGCCTTTGATGATCCTGAACAGCCCCGGCGGCTGGATCAACTGTTGCTGGCTTTGGGAGCAGAACCTGTGCTCTGGTCCTACAAAACCGCTTGTTGTGGGGGCAGCATGGCCGTGCCCCATGGCCAGGTTGTTTCCGAACTGGTTAAAAAGATTGTGGAGGCTGCGCGACAGGCCGGAGCTGCGGAAATAGTTACTGCCTGTCCCCTCTGTTATGCCAATCTGGCCTGGCGGCAAGGGGGCAGCAAAAAGCTGCCGGTTCGCTATTTTACAGAATTGATTGTGGCAGCACTGGGGGTGAGCAGATGAAACCGGAACAAGTGATAGGAGCAGCTCTGGTGGTAGGGGGCGGACCAGCGGGGATGACTGCCGCCCTGGATTTGGCGGAAAGCGGGCATCTGGTTCATCTGGTCACCATCGGCCCCAGTCTGGGGGGAACCATGGCCCAGCTGGATAAAACTTTTCCCACCAATGATTGCGCGATGTGTTTGTTAGGTCCCAAAATGACTGATACTCTGAATCATCCCAATATTCGCCTCTCTACCTGCACCGATTTACTGGAGTTAAAGGGAGAGCCAGGTCAGTTCACAGCCCGGCTGAGGGTGCGGCCCCGCTATGTAAAAGAGGAAGAATGCACTGCCTGCGGGGAATGTGAACAGGTCTGTCCGGTGGAACTGCCCGCTGAGTTTAACCAGGGCCTGAACCGGCGCAAAGCTGTGCATAAAGCTTTTCCCCAGGCAGTGCCTAATAAATATTTGATCAGCAAGCGGGGGACCAGTCCCTGCCGTCTGGCCTGTCCAGCCGGAATCAATGTTCACGCCTATATTGCCCTGGCGGCCCAGGGGCGCTGGCGGGAGGCCTGGGATATTATTCGTGAGGCTATTCCTTTTCCCATCATCTGCGGTACCGTCTGTCACCATCCCTGTGAACAGGTTTGCCAGCGGGGGCAGGTAGAGGAATCGGTGGCCATTAGTCGGATCAAACGCTTTATTGGGGTCAAGGTGCTGGAAGAACTCAGGGATGAAGATATACGTCCGGCTATCAGGCGGCAGGAACGAGTAGCGGTGGTGGGGTCTGGACCAGCAGGTCTTTCCTGTGCCTATCACCTGGCCCGACGGGGTTATCAGGTTACGGTTTTTGAGGCCTTGCCGGTAGCCGGAGGTATGATGCAGGTTGGTATCCCCGAATATCGCTTGCCCAAAGCTCTGGTGCAGAAGGAAATCGAGCTAGTTCAGCGTCTGGGGGTAGAAATTCGGGTTAATAGTCCCATCGGTGGGGAAAGAACTATCACCAGTCTCCTGGAAAAAGAAGGATTCCAGGCGGTGTTTCTGGGCATCGGTGCCCATGAGCCTCAGACTCTGGGATTGCCCGGGGAAGAACTGGATGGTATCTATCACGGGGTCAGCTTTCTCCGCCAGGTAGCATTAGGGGAAAGACCTGTCCTGGGGCGCAAAGTGGCGGTGATCGGCGGCGGCAACACCGCTATGGATGCTGCTCGTACTGCCTTGCGCCTGGGGGCAGAAGAAGTGACTGTTATATACCGGCGCACGGAAGAGGAAATGACTGCTTTACCGGAAGAAGTGGTGGAAGCCCGGGAGGAAGGGGTGGAATTCCGTTTCCTGACTTCCCCATTAGCCTTCCTGGGTCAAGAGCGGGTTCAGGCGATTAAAATCCAGAAAAACCAGCTGGGGCCTCCTGGACCGGACGGGCGGCGGCAGCCCCGGGGTATTCCCGGTTCGGAGGAGGAACTGGCGGTAGATGCAGTGATTATCGCTGTCAGCCAGGCGCCGGAAAAATCCTTCCTGGGGGAACATCCCGGTCTTAAAACCCGGGGCCGTCTTATCGAAGTGGACCCTGTCACACTGGCCACCAGTCTGCCTGGCGTTTTTGCCGGCGGCGATGCTGTGACTGGACCCAAAACTCTGGTGGAAGCCTGTGCTGCCGGCCGGGAAGCGGCGGAATCGATTGATCGTTACCTGAACGGCCTGGATCTCTACCAGGGCCGGGAGTGCCGCTTCCTGCCTGAAGCCCGCTGGACCCCGGAAGAGCTGGCCCGGGTGCAGCGGCAGCGCCGGGTAGCGGCCAGTAAATTGCATCCGCTGGAACGACGGCAGACCTTTGCGGAAGTGGTACAGCAATACAGTGAGGAACTGGCCCGCCAGGAGGCTGCCCGTTGCTTGAATTGTGGCGGCTGTTGTGAATGCCGTCTCTGTGAGAGCGCCTGTAAGAAACAGGCCATCGCCCATGACCAGCAGGCAGAAGAAAGGGAAATAGCCATTGGAGCGGTTTTGCTGGCTCCCGGTTTCAGTTTGTTTGATGCTCGCCGTTACGGGGAGCTGGGCTATGGGATTTACCCTGATGTGGTTACATCCCTGGAATTTGAACGCATTCTCAGTTCCACCGGACCCAGTCAGGGCCATGTGGTCAGGCCCAGTGACGGGCAGACTCCCCGTAAAATCGCTTTTATCCAGTGTGTAGGGTCCCGGGATGCCTGTCGGGGTAACTCCTGGTGTTCATCCATCTGCTGTATGTATTCGGTTAAGGAAGCCATCATTGCCCGTGAACATGACCCGGAAATCGAGCCCACCATTTTTTATCTGGACCTGAGGGCCTATGGCAAAAATTTTGACCGCTATGTCCAGTCGGCCCGGGAGCAGGGAGTGCGCTTTATTCGCTCTATGGTGGCAGGAGTAAAATATGACCCTGTAAGAAAAAAACTGCTGGTCCAGTTTAGCCGGGAGGGTCAGGCAGCAGAAGAGGAATTTGACCTGGTGGTGCTGGCCGTAGGGGTAGAGCCACCGGCAGGGGCAAAGGAACTGGCCCGGGCGGCCGGGATTGAGCTCAACCAGTACGGCTTTGCCTGGACCCCACCGGAAGACCCGGTGGCGACCAGCCGGTCCGGGGTTTTTGTGGCAGGAGCTTTCCAGGGACCGCGGGATATTCCTGAGACAGTAGCCAATGCCAGTGCTGCTGCAGCCAGAATCGCCGCTCTGCTGGCCCCGGGACGTCATACTCTGGTCCAGCCCAAAACCTATCCCCCGGAACGGGATGTGAGTCAGGAGGAAGCGCGCATCGGGGTGTTTATCTGCCGCTGTGGGATCAATATCGCTGCTGTGATAAATGTGCCCCGGGTGGTAGAGGCAGCTGCCCGTTTGCCAGGTGTGGTCTGGGCGGAGGAATTCCTATATTCCTGTTCCCAGGATTCTCTGAAACAGATTATTAACCGCATCCATGAACACCAGCTGAACCGGATAGTAGTGGCTTCTTGTACGATCCGCACCCACCAGCCGCTGTTCCGGGAAGCACTAAAGGAAGCAGGTCTCAATCAGTTCCTGTTTGAAATGGCCAATATCCGCGATCAGTGTTCCTGGGTGCACCGGCTGGAACCGGAAGCGGCCACGGCCAAAGCCATTGACCTGGTGAAAATGGCTGTTGCCAAAGTGGCCCTGCATCGTCCTCTGCAACTGCATCCAGTACCGGTAGTGAATCAGGCTTTGATAATCGGGGGAGGACCGGCCGGAATGGCAGCCGCCTATAACCTGGCGGAAATGGGCTTTCCTGTTCACCTGGTAGAAAAAAAGGAGGAACTGGGTGGCCTGGCTGGTTACCCCGGGGATGAAAGCGTTATTGCTGACCTGAGGCAGCGGGTTCAGTCTCATGCCCGGATCAGTATCTATACCCGGTCGCATCTGACCGAGATCGGAGGCCATCAGGGCCATTTCCGCTCCCGCATTGAGACGCCTGCCGGACCGGTAGTGGTGGAACACGGAGCGGTGGTTGTGGCAACAGGATTGGAGGAAGCAGAACCTGATCCGGATTTGACGGCCAACCTGGGCGAGGGCTGGTTAAGCCTCAGGCAGGTGACCCAACTGCTGGAAAAAGAACCTGACTGGCAACCTGCTTTTGAGCGGATCAGCATTGTCCTCTGTGCCTCCCAGCCCTTAGGTCCGGTATCCTTCTGTTCTCGCACCTGTTGTCTGCAGGGGCTGCGGTTGGCCCGCCAGCTCAAAAGCCGCTGGCCCCGGCTGCAGGTTCACATCCATTTCCGGGAGATGCGCAGCTATGGTTTCCTGGAAGAAGAATACCGCCAGGCTCGCCAGGAAAAAATCCGCTTTTTCCGCTACGAAGAAAATTGGCCCCGGCTCAATCTCCGGCAGGAAGGGGTGGTGCTGGCAACAGGGGCCCGGCCCCCGGCGGATCTGGGTCAACTTGCTTCCTTGCTCAAGGTGCATCGCAATGAACAGGGTCTGCTGGTGGAAACCCATGCCAAGCTGGGCCCCCTGGATTTTCCTTCTGCTGGTTTTTATCTGGCTGGTGCGGCTCATGCGCCCAAACTGCTGGCAGAAGCCATTGCCCAGGGGGCGGGGGCGGCGGCCCGGGCAGCTACCATTCTTTCCCGCCGCCACTTGCTAGCTGGTGGAGTAGTGGCCTTTATGGCTAGACCTGAGCAGTGTGCAGCCTGCCTTACCTGTGTCCGGGTCTGTCCTTACGGGGTCCCGCACATCAATGCCGATATGGTGGCGGAAATCAATCCTGTCCAGTGCCATGGCTGTGGTACCTGTGTGGGTGAATGTCCCGGTCAGGCCCTGGAGCTGGCCCATTACCATCAGGATTATCTGGCGGCCAAAGTCAGGGCTCTGGCGTACACCAGCAAAGGGGGTAGGTAGGATGAAGGATTTTGAGCCCAAAATCATCGCCTTTTGTTGCTATTACTGTGCTTATGCTGCCGCCGACCTGGCAGGTACCATGCGTCTGCAATATCCCCCTGCAGTAAGGCTGGTGGAACAGCCCTGTTCCGGCCGGGTAGATGTGCGGGTAATCCTGGAGGCATTTCTGCAGGGAGCCGATGGGGTTTTTGTAGCCGGCTGTCTGGAGGGAGATTGCCATTTTCTGAAAGGCAACCTGCGAGCCCGTAAAAGGGTGGAAGCGGCGAAAAAAATCCTGGATGAACTGGGACTGGGCCGGGAACGGTTAGAAATGTTCAATCTCTCCGGCTCTATGGGCCCTCGCTTCAAAGAGATTGTGGAGGAAATGACAGAGCGGATTCTCGCTTTAGGACCCAATCCGCTCAATAGAAGGGAGGTAGCTGGGGATGATTGTCGCTGAACCCAAACCCTATCGCCAGCTTTATCAGCTACTGGCAGGAGTGGAAAAGGTATTGATAGTGGGCTGTGCCGAGTGTGTTACTGTCTGTCTGGCCGGAGGGGCCCGGGAAGCAGGGATTCTGGCCACCTCCCTGCAAATTCTGGCAGCGGGGGAGGGACGTTCGCTGAAGATAAAAGAACATACCTGCATTCGCCAGTGTGAGTGGGAGTACCTGGAGGAACTGGAAAACCTGGCTCAGGATGTGGAGGTAATCATCTCCCTGGCCTGTGGGGTAGGAGTACAGTTTCTGGCAGAAAAATTTCCCCACCACTGGGTTATACCCGGGGTGGATACTAAATTTGCCG
Organism: Carboxydocella sp. ULO1; assembly: GCF_002049255.1. Classification (NCBI taxonomy): domain Bacteria; kingdom Bacillati; phylum Bacillota; class Clostridia; order Eubacteriales; family Clostridiales Family XVI. Incertae Sedis; genus Carboxydocella; species Carboxydocella sp. ULO1. The sequence continues at coordinate 35,266 of NZ_BDLQ01000125.1, forward strand.
GGGGTGCGGTGGCCCATGGCCACTGGGAGGAACGCTGCGGCCTTTGCGGGCAATGTCTGCTTCACCGCACCGGTGGCATATGTCCCATCGCCCGCTGTGCCAAACGCATTCTCAATGGTCCCTGTGGTGGCAGTCAGAATGGCCGCTGTGAAGTTAAAGACAATCCCTGTGCCTGGCAGCTCATTATCGACCGTATGACGGCCCTGGGCCGGCTGGAGCAGTTACTGGAAATAGAGGAGGAAAAGGACTGGCGCCTGGCCCGGGATGGAGGTCCACGGCGGCTGATCCGGGAGGAGGTGAGCCTATGAGCCGTCTCCAACAGTTGCTGGAAGCTGGCAGGTTCGTGGTTACCGCAGAAGTCGGGCCCCCGAAAGGAGCGGATGCCAGCACTATCCGCCATCATGCTGAACTGCTGGCTCCTTATGTGGATGCCCTCAATGTTACTGACAACCAGACTGCCATTTGCCGTCTCTCATCCATTGCCGGGGCTTTTCACGTTCAGGCTGCCGGAGTAGAAGGAGTTGTACAGATGACTGTGAGGGACCGGAACCGCATTGCCCTGCAGTCCGATTTGCTGGGGGCCTGGTCCCTGGGGCTGAAAAACGTTCTTTGCCTGTCCGGTGACCATCAGACTTTTGGCAATCATCCCACTGCGTCCAATGTCTATGATATTGATTCCATCCAGTTCATTCGCGGTTTGCAACGCCTGCGGGAGGGCAAATTCTTCAATGGTGAACCGTTACATGGCGAACCGCCGCAGTTTTTTGTCGGTGCTGTTGCCAATCCCTTTGCCGATCCCTTTGAGTACCGGGTACTGAGACTGGAAAAGAAAATCCGGGCCGGTGCCCGTTTTATCCAGACCCAGAGTATTTTTGACCTGGAGCGCTTTGACCGCTTTATGCAGCTGGTACGGCAACGGGGTTTACATGAACAGGCTTTTATCCTGGCGGGAGTAACACCGGTTAAATCGGTGCGCATGGCGGAATACATGCAAAAAAATGTTTCCGGCATGATTGTGCCGGATGCGCTCATCCAGCGCTTGAAACAGGCCGAAAATCCCAAACAGGAAGCGGTGCGGGTTGTGGTGGAACAAATTCAGGCACTGCGCCAGATTCCGGGAGTAAGAGGAGTGCATATTATGGCGGTGGCCTGGGAAGAAGTGGTGCCTGAAATCATCATACAGTCGGGATTACGCTGATTTTACTTATAGTAGTAGAAGTTTGTTCGCTAAATATGAACAAACTTCTATTTTTTTAATGTGATTTGCAGGAATCTGTAATTTTGTGGCGAAAAGGAATAGTAACATATTGCACAAAGGGGGACAGAGAATGAAAAAAATGGTTAAAGCCGCTGCCGGCTTGACCTTGTTAGCACTTGCACTATCCTTGCTATTCTTGCTAATGCCAGGGGATGCCGCCGTCAATCTCAATAGTTCAGCTTTGCTTTCACCGATCCCCATGCAGGCTGTGCCGGAGGCCATGACCCTGCAGGTAGATGGGACTTATGCCTATTTTATTGACGGTGGTGGCGACCTGGCCCGGATTAAACTCAGTGACTCTTCGGTGGAAAAACTGGTTACCAAAACCAATGTGGGAGAAATCGTTGAGCTGGCGCTAGATGGCAACTATCTGGTTTTCACAACCATTTACAATGGACTGAGTAAAATCTTCTGCCTGGATTTAACCACTAAAACCATTACAGATTTAGTCCCCTCCCGGCTCACTACGAAAAAAGCCTTTCCTGATGTAGCTGGTGGCAAGGCGGTTTGGTCAGAATGGACAGAGACGGTGGGGACTGATGGCCGAATCAGTTACTCCCGGGCGATTATTTACATGAAAACCTTGCCCAATGGGGCAGAAACAACCATAGATTCCAGTGCGGCCTATTTGGCCCGTGCCCGTATAACTACTACGCATGTGGCTTATGAGACTTTAAATGGTGGTACCAATTTCATCAAATTGCATAATATCAGTAATTCTACCAAGACGGATGTATCCGGAGCCAAGCGCTTGCATGATATCAGTCCCAATTATGTTTTATACAGTAGCAGTGGCTATGATTTGCAGCTCTATGCCATCAGCGGCGGCGCCAAATATCCAGTCATTAAAAACAGCTATCCTGGTGGTGCTGCTCCTACCGCTTTTGCTATCGGCAAGGCGGAACTGGTGACCAACCAGCTGGTAGTCTGGTCTGCTAGTAGCGGTAAAATCTATGGTTCGGATATCAGAACAGTTACCGCTCCTACCGGTCCCACCCAGCTGGTGGATTGCGGTCATCCCTGGCCAGCTTTTGCCTTGAGCAAAGTAGGGACAAACCCGCATAATATTGTCTACTGCCAGAATAGCGGTACTGCCGGAGTCTACAAATCCAGTGTAAATGTACAATAACTTCCTGAATGGCTGTTCACAGACAACAAATCACCATTCAGGGTAGAAAATCTACTTTTTACCAGCCGATGTTGTCGGCTGGTCTATTTTTGTTTATGCTGAAAATACAAAGAAGACAAGGGGGTAGAGAAGGGATGGAAGATTTGCGCAAACCCAATATGGAGGACTATGATAAGGTCTATGCTGAGTTCAAGCATCAGGTGCCGGAGTATTTCAACTTCGCCCGGGATGTAGTGGACAAGTGGGCCCAGGATCCGGATAAACTGGCCATGTGGTGGGTGGATGACTACGGCAATGAAGCCAAGTATACCTTCAAGTACTTTTCCGAACGGTCCCAGCAGCTGGCCAATGCTCTCAGCAAGCTGGGCATCAAGCAAGGGGACATGGTGTTCCTGCTCTTACCTCGGCTGCCGGAATGGTGGGAAAGCATTCTGGCAATTATGCGCATTGGGGCTGTTTATATTCCCGGGACGAGCCAGTTGACTCCCAAAGACCTGAAATACCGTTTTGAAGCTTCCGAAGGGGTAGCCATCATAACTGATGCTGAAAATGCCCCCAAAGTGGATGCTATCCGCAATGAATGCCCGACCTTGAAGCATTGCATTATGGTGGGCGGCAAAGCCGAGGGCTGGCTGGATTATGGTGAATTGATTGCCAATGAGCCCACTGTATTTGAAACTGCCAACACTCGTTCGGATGATCCGGCTATTATCTTCTTTACCTCCGGTACTACCGGGTATCCCAAAATGACTGTGCATACCCATGCCAGCTATCCCATTGGCCATATTGTCACCGGGAAATACTGGCTGGATCTGAAGCCTGGAGATTTGCACTGGAACCTCTCCGATACCGGCTGGGCTAAAGCAGCCTGGAGCTCTATCTTCGGGCCCTGGAACTGCGGTGCTGCCATTTTCATCCATCATTCCACCGGGAAATTCGATCCCAAGAAAACTTTGGAACTTCTGGCCACTTACCCCATTACCACTCTCTGTGGACCGCCGACCGCCTACCGGGTCATGGTGCTGGAAGACCTGAAGTCTTATAAATTCCCCCACCTGCGCCATTGTGTCGGCGCCGGTGAACCCCTTAACCCGGAAGTCATCGAGGTCTGGAAAGAAGCAACCGGTTGCATAATTCGCGATGGCTATGGCCAGACGGAATCGGTGATCATGGTAGCCACCTGGCCCTGCATTGAACCCCGGTTCGGTTCCATGGGCAAACCGGCTCCCGGTTTCTATATTTCCGTTATCGATGAAGATGGCAATGAACTGCCCCCCGGTCAGGAAGGGGATATTGCTGTCAGGATTAAACCGGAACGGCCGGTGGGATTGTTTAAGGAATACTGGAAAGACCCGGAACGCACCAGAGCCACCGAGCGGGGCGACTGGTATATTACCGGTGACCGTGCCTATAAAGATGAGGATGGCTATTTCTGGTTTGTGGGCCGGGCGGATGATGTCATTCTCTCCGCTGGTTACCGGATTGGACCCTTTGAGGTGGAGTCCGCTCTGGTTGAACATCCGGCAGTGGCCGAAGCAGCGGTAGTGGCCAGCCCCGATGAACTGCGGGGAGAAATCGTCAAGGCCTTTGTCATTCTGGCTCCTGGTTATCAGCCGTCAGATGCCCTGGTCAAGGAGCTGCAGGAACATGTCAAAAATGTAACTGCACCATATAAATATCCGCGGGAAATCGAGTTCGTCGCTTCACTGCCCAAGACCATCAGCGGCAAAATTCGCCGGGTAGAGCTGCGGGAACTGGAAAGAAGGAGAAAGCTAGGGGAAGGTAAGTAAAAGGGATAAATATAGAAGAGAGCAGGGGATGGCTGATGCCATCCCCTTTTATTTATGCTGAGCAATAATCTTTTCCAGTCCGTCCAGGGTCAGACTGCGTTGCAGGAACATATTTAAGGCTTTATCTCCTTCCAGCTTATAAACTGTAGGTCCACTGCCAACGGAATAATATTTTGCTGGCTCATCCGGGTATTTTTTTAGGAAGAGCAAATATCTTTCTCCGGGGGTGAAAATTTTATAGTTATCAAATTGAATAGTTTTGCCTATATCTTTATCATAGCCCCCTTCCTGGGCAAAAACAAAATTGCCGTTGATAACTCCCTTAAGATTTTTTTCTACCTGGATCTCAAAGTCGGTATAAGGAAACATATTTTCCTGGTAAGTTCCTAGATTTTTTACTACCCGGCCGATGACGATATTATCAGCCTGTGCAGCTGCTTTTTCTGGAGACATGATTTCCGCATAACTGGCATGGACAACTACCGGTTGTGAGGTGATATATTTGTAAAAACCAAAGAGACCAAAGACAGTCACAATTATGCCATATGAAAAAAATTTTAGTATTTTTTTCAAATAAATCGCCCCCTTTAATTTATGGATAAATAGCATTAATTCCTGCTATATCATCACTTCTTGGCAGATAAGTTCTCTGTAGTTCCTTTCCTCATCAGAGGGATACATCAATGCCCAGAGATCGCCAGAGTCACCCAAACCCCAGACATGCCCGAATTCATGTCCAAGTACACTTTGTTTTTGCGTTGAATTATATTTGTTTGTTACATAAGTATTTATTATTACTCTGGCTCCAATTATTGTATTGCCTAACCCTCCAAAATCAGTTTGAAGAGTTGTATAACCTGATAGATTCGATTTCGAATTATACGTAGAAGTTAAAGCGACTGTTCCGGAATTATTATAAGTGAGACTTAATTTACTGGAAGCGTTCATCCAACTTTTAGCAGCATTATTAGCAGCAGTTTGCAAATCGCTTGGGAAACCAGAGACCCAGTAATATTTTGGCGTTTTGGGATCGACCCATTTTTTTCCTGTTAAATTATATGCCAATGCATTTTCTAACATTGTAAAGATATATATACTTAAAAATAATACAATCCAAACCTTCTTTTTCATTTTTTCACTCCTTTAAAAAATATTTCCGGGCGCCCAAATAAATTATAATACAAAAAAAAAAGAAATCAACCAAATATTTCCGACAATGTGTTTATCTTGTGATCATCGCTCATTGACTACTCGATTGTATAAAACATGTCAAAAAAACAAAAATTGTGCAGGATTTAATCATAAAATGTAGAAATAATTATAAAAACAAAAAGAAAGGGGAAGCGGAGTGAGTTATGCCAGAAAACTTTATGCAGCACTAGTTGGATTAACTTTTTTTGCAGTGCTATTGTTAGCTTTTTATACTGCATCAGCTGCCAAAGACCAGTTGCTGGCAGCTGCCAGACAAAAACTTCGAAGCGACCTGGAAATGAGTAAAATTATCCTGAATTACAAATATCCCGGGCCCTGGCAGGTTCGCGATGGTCAGCTTTACAAAGGCGAGTACCGGATCAATGATGATTATTCTGCTGTGGATTTAATCGGCCAGAAAACAGGCGATACCGTTACCATCTTTCAGGGCGATGTTCGGGTAGCTACTAATGTTCGCAAGCCTGATGGCAGCCGGGCGGTGGGTACAAAAGTTTCTGAAAAAGTTCGCCAGGAAGTGCTGGTAGAACAGAAAACCTTTCTTGGTGAGGCAGAAGTAGTGGGCCGCATGTACCAGACTATCTACGAGCCGATCAAAAACCCGGAAGGGAAAGTTATCGGCATACTTTATGTGGGTGTGCCCAATGCCTATTATGACCAGCTGGCTGCAGCTTTCCGCTGGCGGACCATCGGTTTAGGAGCTCTATCTCTAGTAGGTGCGCTGGTATTAGGTTTTGTCTTACAGCGCCATCTGTTAAAGCCCATTAAAGAACTGCAATCAGGAATGCAGCTGGTAGCCAGTGGACAGCTTTATACCAGATTGAATTTGGGCGGCCGAAAGGATGAATTTGGTCAGCTGGAGCGCAGCTTTAATCAAATGGTAGAACATTTGTATACTCTGGTAGAAGGCATGAAAATGAAAGCCGTTGATCTGACCCACTTTGCCCGGCAAATGGCAGCAGGGGCTGAGAACGGGGCGGAAGCCAATGGTCAGCTGGCAGCTGCCATAACGGTTGTTGACCAGAAAGCCCATGTCCAGGTAGGAGAAAGCCAGCAGGCCCTGAGTGCAGTGGAGAATCTGGTTGAAAGCGTGAACCAGATTGCGGCTTTGCTGGAAGAACAAAGTGAACAGGCAGAAGAAGTAAGAAAAATGGTAGCTGTTACCGCTGCCGGGATTCGTAAAATCAGTGAAGAAAACCAGGAGCTGGCTAAACAGGCCACCCAGACGCAGCAGGTGGCCAGTGACAGCAGACAAGTAGTGGCTGAAACTGTTGCCGGGATGGCCAAAGTGCGCCAGTCCGTCAGTTATGCTGCGGAACAGGTTAAACGCCTGGGGGCTGCTTCCAATCAGATTGATGGGATAATCCAGGTGATTGTGGACATTGCCGAACAGACTAATTTGCTAGCCTTAAATGCTGCTATTGAGGCAGCCCGGGCCGGCGAACATGGCAAAGGTTTTGCCGTGGTGGCTGATGAGGTGAGAAAGCTGGCCGAAAAGTCGGCAGGAGCGGCCCGGGAAATCAGCCAGCTGGTCCACGATATTCAGGCGGGCATCCAGCGTGCGGTTGACGGTATGGTACAAGGGGAGTCAGAAGTGGAAACTGGCATCAGCCTGGCTGAGCGCACCGGACAGGCGCTGGAAACCATAGTTCAGCAAATGAACAGTACGTTTAATCAGGTGGAACGGATTGCTGGCGAATCGGAAAACATTAATCAGGCTGGTAAAGGTGCTGTTGCTGCTGTCAAAGAGCTGACCAGGGCCATTAAGGAATCGGCTGCTCAGGCAGAAGAAATTAGTGCTGCGGCCAGGACTATTGAAACAGTAATGGTTAAAATTACGGAAATGGCTGGTGAAAACAGCGCCAGTGCCCAGGAGATGTCAGCCCTTAGTGAACAACTGCAGGGTTTGACTGCGGAAATTTCTACCGCCAGTGAGCAGCTGGTGGAAATGACCAGGGAAATGGAGGAAGCAGTAAGTCAATTTCATTTAGAGCCGCAGGCTTAACGCCTGGGGCTCTAATTTTATGTTATAATGAGGGAGGCGAAGGAGGAGAAAAGGAGATGGACTATATCATCGAAACTGTGAACTTAACCAAAGAATTTCGTTTGTTTAAACGCCGGGAGGGTTTATGGGGAGCAGTACTGGATTTGTTCCAGCGGGACTACCGTATCCTCAGGGCTGTGGATAACCTGAACCTGCAAGTGAAGCGGGGGGAGATTATCGGTTTTATCGGCGCTAATGGAGCCGGTAAATCTACCACCATCAAAATGCTGACCGGGGTCCTGGTACCCAGCTCGGGGCGGCTTCTGGTCAATGGGTTTACGCCCTACCAGGAGAGGGAAAGGTATGTACGGCAGATCGGGGTGGTGTTTGGCCAGCGCAGCCAGCTCTGGTGGGATCTGGCGGTGATTGAGTCGCTGCGCTTGCTGGGTCAGCTCTACCGGGTTCCTGATTCTTTGCTGGAGAAGCGGATTGCCGATTTTGCTGATCGCCTGTCTCTATCATCTTTTCTGCATACTCCGGTACGCAAATTGAGCCTGGGTCAGCGCATGCGCAGTGAGCTGGCAGCCGCCCTTATTCACCGTCCGCCCTTGATATTCCTGGATGAACCTACTATCGGTCTGGATGTGGTAGCCAAAAATGAAATCCGGCGCTTTCTCCAGGAAGTAAACCGGGAAGACGGTACGACCATTTTTCTTACTACCCATGACCTGGGGGATATCGAAGCTCTCTGTCAGCGGGTAGTGATTATTGACCAGGGCAGAAAAATTTATGATGGTAATCTGGACAACCTGCGCCAGCAATTTGGCCGGGAGCGCCAGTTGCGGATTGAACTGGAACAACCGGTGGCGCCAATTGTCTGGCAGGAGATCTGCGGCCACCTGCCGGTGAGATGGCAGGCTCAGGATGAGGGGCGGATCTGGAATGGCTCTTTTGTGGAACAAGAGGTGACAACAGCTGCTATCCTGCAGCCTATCCTGAACCGGTTACCGGTACTGGATATCAAAATTGAGGAGACACCTATTGAGGAAATTGTCGCCGATATTTATCGCCAGGGAGGCCTGGCCTTATGAGAATATATCTGACTCTGATCCGCATGGAATTCATGAAACAGCTGGCTTACCGGGTTTCCAACCTGACCGGTGTGCTCAACTACCTGGTGCAGATTGGTGGCTATTTTTTTCTCTGGGATGCTATCTATGCTGCCAGGCGGCCCCTGGCTGGTTTTACTCATTCGGAAATGCTAAGTTACGTAATCGTAGCCTGGGTAGTGCGCTCTTTTTATTTCAATAATCTGGAAAGGGAAATCGCCCTGGAAGTGCGAGAAGGGCGGATTGTGCTGGAATTGTTGCGGCCTTATGATTACGGGGCGGTCAAGCTGGCCCGGGCTCTGGGAGAAGCCCTTTTTCGTCTTCTGGTCTTTACTCTTCCTAGCGGCTTAGTGATGTATCTCTTTTATCCCTTTAAATTACCGTCCAGTCTGACAGCCTGGGGGATGTTTTTGTTAGCGGCTTTAGGCAGTTTTCTGGTCAATGCCCAGCTCAATTTGCTTACCGGTTACCTGACTTTTTATACCTATAATAATACGGGCATTCAGCGGATGAAGCGAGTGCTGGTGGATTTGCTCTCCGGACTGTTAGTTCCGATCAGCTTTTATCCTGCCTGGGCCCAGCAAATCATCGATTTTTTGCCCTTTCGTTCTATCAGTTATTTGCCCACCTTGATCTGGCTGGGGAAAATCAGTCCGGCTGCAGGCTGGCAGGTCCTGGCGGAACAGGTCCTCTGGTTTCTGGTGCTGGCTTTCATTTCCCGGCTGCTCTGGCAGCGGGCTCTGAAAGGGCTAATGATACAGGGGGGATAACATGCATTACTGGCGGCTTTTTAGCGGATACAGCAAACAGTACCTGAAGAAACTGCTGGCATACCGGGGAGATTTTTTTGCCCAGTTTTTCGCTGATCTTATGAGTCAGATTATGAGTCTGGTGCTGATTCTGGTCATTTTTCGCCAGATTCCCAGGCTCAATGGTTGGAATGAAGGGGAAATGCTGTTTCTCTATGGTTTTTTTCTCTTACCCTATGCTCTGTTCAATGTTTTTTTCAGCAATTTCTTTGAAGTTCCCCGTCGCTATATTCTTCAGGGGGAACTGGACCGGGTCCTGGTTCGTCCAGCCCCTTCCCTGTTTCAGGTAATGCTGGAACAGATTGAACTGGAATCAGCCCTCAGCCTGGTCAGCGGCTTTCTCGTTTTGCTTTATGGTGCCAAAACCGCTGGGCTGGACTGGAGCTGGTGGCATTTTCCCGTGCTGATTTTGACGGTTACCGGAGGAACGCTGGTCTATGGTGGCATCTTCATAGCACTGGCCAGTCTGGCCTTCTGGTTTGAAGGCAATATCGCCCTGATGCCCACTATGTATAATATCTCGGTTTATGGCCGTTATCCTGTCACTGTATATCGGGGAATTGTCCGTTTCATCCTCACCTTTATATTGCCCTTTGCCTTTACCGGCTATTTTCCGGCAGCCTTGCTGCTGGGCAAAAAAGAAGGCCTGACCGGCGGGATTTTAACTCCGCTGGTCGGCCTGGTAGTTTTCCTAATCGGGGTGCTGATCTGGAATCGGGGCATCAGGCGCTATACCGGTGCTGGAAACTGATCAGGGGTGGCCGGTATAAAAGGCCCGCATTTGCCGGTAAAAATCGATGGAGAGGCCATTATCCCAGTGGCCGGTCAACCGGGCTACAACGTAAACCAGCAGGAACAGTCCTAGAACCAGTACTGCGACAGTCATTGCCTCCTTGCCGGTAAAGCGGGACCAGAAACCGGGCTTTAAGGTGCCTGGAACCGGGCAGGCGCTGACACACTGCAGACAGAGATGGCAATCGGGGCTGTGTACCCGCCGGGATTCAGCCACTGGCAGCCAGTTGGGGCAGGCCCGGTTACAGGCCTGACAGTTAATGCAGCTATTGTTATCCCGCTGGACCCGGCTCAGGCCCAGGCTGCCCATAAGTCCCATGAGGGCGCCATAGGGGCAGAGGTAGCGACACCAGAGATTGGTGCCGAACAGGCTGCCCAGCAGAAAGATACCTACCACCGTCAAAAAAACGGTACCCGGGCTGAGGAAAAACTGCAACATGGCTACATCAGCCAGAGCCATATAGGGTGTTTGCAGATAGGCGGCCAGTTCTTCACCACTCATGCCCAGGAGAATGTAATACAGGAAAAAGATCATCAAGATATACTTGATACTGCGCAACAACCAGTCCAGGATTTTCAATACCAGGTGACGGCGGGGCCAGGGCTGTTTATGGCCGGGCAGGCCCAGTTTCCGACCCAGCCAGCTCACGCTCTCGAATAAGCTGCCGATCGGGCAAATCCAGCTACAAAAGGCTTTATGTAACAGCCAGGAAATAGCCAGGAAAAAGAGGAGCAAAGTCAGGCCGGCAGGGTGAACCGGGTCCCAGTTACCAGTAGTTAGCCAGTATTTTAGCCCCACCAGGGCGGCAATGGGCAGATAGCCTTCTACTCCGGGGGGACGGCTGGCAGCAGGCCCAGTCCCTTCCAGGTAGAGATAAAACTGATAGAATTGATAGCCGATCCAGAGGCTGGCAAGAACAAAAAAGGCCTGACTCAGGCGACGCCAGAATTGCTGTGACAATTTCTTCCTCTCCCTTCTGCGGATTGTACTTTTTATAACAAATACCATTTTAACTAATCTTTTTGGAAATAGCAATGACTTTTATCACATTTTCGCTTGTTCGGGCAGGGAAGCTGTTAAAAATGTCGAAGTATAGCAGCAGCGGGGATGAGGGAGGTTTTCCGGAATGACTATACGCTTGCGGACCAAAATGACCCTGCTGGCTTTTCTGATCGTCATGTTTTCGGTAACCATTGTGGCGGTGGTAGTGAGCTGGCAATCAGTTCAGGATTTTCGTTCTGAACTGGGGCGGCGGGCCCTGGCCATTGGCCGCACCGTGGCCCAATCTCCTTTGATTCAGCAAAATGTCGGGCGTCCGGGGGCAGAAAAAATTATTCAGCCTTATGTGGAACGGATTCGGCTGGCTACCAATGTAGATTATATTGTGGTACTGGATATGAACAAAAAGCGCTTATCCCATCCGGTGGCCAATCGGATCGGCACGATTTTTGCCGGTGGAGATGAGGGACCGGCCTTTGCCGATAATGAATATACTTCTCTGGCAGTGGGAGTCAACGGGGAAGCTGTGCGTGCCTTTGTCCCGATTAAGGATGAACGGGGCATTGCCCAGGTGGGAGTAGTAGTGGTGGGGATTTTGACCCCTTCCCTGGGGGAAGTGCTGCTGGAGTGGAAAAGCAGTATATATCTGACGATGATCCTCGCCCTGTTCGCTGGTGCTATTGGTGCTTTTTATCTGGCTGCTCATGTCAAGCAGGCCATTTTTGGCCTGGAACCGGAGGAAATCGCCGCTTTGATGGAAGAAAGGGAGGCGATCCTGGCGGCTATTAATGAAGGAATTATCGCTATCGACCGGGAAAATCGCATTACCTTGATTAATCCTGCGGCCCGACAAATTCTGGGCATAGCAGAGGAAGAATTGCTGGGACGTCCAATAAATGAGGTTATCCCCAATACCGCACTGCCGGAAGTGATCAGCACCGGCAGCAGTCAATTCAATCAGGAACTGGTATTTAACCGCAAGATCATTGTTTCCAATCGCTTGCCCATCCGCTGGCGGGAGAAAATCATCGGGGCGGTAGCGGTGTTTCGGGATAAGTCGGAAGTAAGGCGGCTGGCGGAAGAATTAACCGGGGTGAAAAAGTTTGTCGAGGCCCTGCGGGTGCAGAACCACGAAAACCTGAATAAGCTCCATACCATCGCCGGGTTAATCCAGCTTCATCGTTATCAGGAGGCGCTGGATTATATCTTCCGCATTACGGAACAGCAACAGGAAATCACAGCTTTTCTTACGCGACAGGTCAAAGATCCGGCTATTGCCGGGCTGTTGCTGGGCAAAATGGGTCGGGCCAAGGAACTCAATATCCGGTTTGAACTGGACCGAAAATCAGAGTTAAAGACCCTGCCAGCCAATTTGACTGCCAGTGACATCGTGCTGATTATGGGGAACCTGCTGGAAAACGCTATGGAAGCAGTATTACCCTGCCAGCAGGAAAAGCGCTGGGTGAAATGCGGGATCAAACAGGATCAAAAGGAATTGATACTCTGGGTGGCCGATGGGGGCCCGGGTCTGATTGATGTGGATTTTGACCGCTATTTTCAGCTGGGGTATTCTACCAAACGGCCAGAGGGGAGAGGGCTGGGCCTGTATTTAATCAAACAGCAGGCGGAAAACGCCGGAGGTAAAATTATTTTGCGCTCACGGCCCCAGCAGGGAACCCTTTTTCTGGTTAAATTTAGTTATGAGGGGGTAATGGATGGTGCAACCTCTGCGCGTATTGCTGATTGAAGATGACCCCATGGTGGTAGAGGTGAACCAGAGCTTTATCAATATGATTCCCGGCTTTCAGGTGATAGGGGCATTGCGGCAGGGGAGCAGGGCAGTGGAGGAAATCCGGTACCTGCAACCCGACCTGGTGATTCTGGATATCTATCTGCCGGATACGAATGGTATCCAGGTAATTCAGCAAATCCGCAGTACAGCCTTACCGGTGGACGTCATAGCCATTACCGCGGCCCAGGATAGTGAGACAGTTCAGCAGATGTTGCGCTTCGGGGTAGTGGATTATTTAATTAAGCCTTTTAAATTTGAGCGGCTGAAACAGGCTCTGGAAACCTATCTGGAGCGACGCAAACAGCTGATCAGCAAGGAGCAGGTGGACCAGAAGGATATCGATCAGCTGGCAGTGCCGGTGATTGTTCAGGAAAAGCTCAAGCATACTGAGCTGCCGAAAGGCTTGAACTTATTTACCCTGGAACAAGTGCTTACCTGTCTCAGACAAAAAGCCATCCCTCTGACGGCTGAAGAGGTAGCGGAACTGGTGGGGGTGGCCCGGGTGACTGCAAGACGCTACCTGGAATATTTGGAGAAAGAGGAATTGATCCAAAAAGAGATTCAATATGGTTCAGTGGGCAGACCGGTTCACCGCTATTTTTTGCGGTGAACTCCTTTTTTTGACCAAAATGAACAAAATAATCAATATGAACAAAAGGTTCTCATTTAAAGACATATTAGATAGAATACAAGTAAAATTAAAAATTATCAAAAAATTTACAAGGAGGTAACAGGGATGAAAAATTTCTGGCGTAAGGCTGCTGCGCTTGCCCTCTCAGGTCTACTGGCTTTCGGTCTGGCCGGCTGTGGCTCCGGGGGTGAAAAGAGCAGCCAGGGGGAACAGAAAAAGGATGAGCCCATTGTTATCAAATTTTCCCATGTGGTAAAGGAAACCACTCCCAAAGGGCAGGCTGCTCTCAAATTCAAGGAGCTGGTGGAACAGAAAACAGGCGGCAAAGTCAAGGTAGAAGTATATCCTTCTTCCCAGCTCTATGGTGACAAGGAAGAGCTGGAAGCCCTGGTGGCCAACAATGTGCAAATGATCGCTCCTTCTGCAACCAAACTGGTGGGTTTAAATCCGGCATACCAGATTGTTGATATGCCTTTTATCTTCAAGAACGATCAGGCTGCCTTAAACTTCTACAATGGACCGGTAGGACAAAAATTGCTGACCAGTCTGGAAGACAAAGGCATTCTCGGTTTGGCCTGGTGGCCCAATGGTGCCAAGCATTTTACCAACTCCAAGCGGCCTCTGAAGCGGCCGGAAGACTTCAAGGGGCTGAAGTTCCGGACCCAATCCGGCGGGGTGCTGGATGCCCAGTTTAAAGCCCTGGGGGCTGGTTCCCAGACCATTCCCTTCGGTGAAGTTTATCCGGCTCTGCAGAATGGTACTGTGGATGGTCAGGAAAATACCTTCAATAATATTGATACCCAGAAATACATTGAAGTTCAGAAGTATCTGACTGTCTCTGGCCATGGTCGCATAGATTATGTGGTGCTGGTTAATAAGTCCTTCTGGGACAGCATTCCCGAAGATCTGCGTTCTAAGGTTAAAGAAGCCATGGATGAAGCAACAAAACTGGCTACTGAGCTCTCCGATAAACAGAATAAGGAAAGTTTCGAAAAAATCAAACAGAGCGGTAAAGTGGAAATTTATGAACTGACTGAAGCCGACCGGGCAGAATTTGTGAAAGCAATGGAACCCGTCTACAGGGAGTATGAAAGCAAAATCGGCAAGGAAATCATGGATGCCGCCCGGAATGCTCAATAATTTGTCTTGCAGGGGCACATCCGCAGGGTGTGCCCTTTTTTCCGGAGAAGGGAGGCTAGGCTGATGGAGAAGTTTATGAAGAGATTCATTGCCATGTATGAAGCAATAGAGGATTATCTGTCCGGTGGATTAATCTTCCTGGGTCTGACCCTGGTTATGGTCAATGTCGTTTTGCGTTATGTAACCGGTAAACCGGAATCCATTTTAGATGAATATTCGGTTTATCTGATTGTCTGGGGGGCAATGATCGGTTTTGCTGTGGCCCTGCGGGATGATCATCATATTAAGGTGGATATGCTGTACCGTCTCTTGCCATTAGGGGTGAAGCGAATTGTCACCATTTTCGCTCATCTGGTGGGTCTGGCTTTTGCCGGAGCTATCACCGTGTTCGGCACCCAACTGGTAATGACTTATAAACTGCTGGGCCAGGGCTCTGCGGATAGTCAGACTCCTCTCTGGATTGTTTCCCTGGTCCTGCCGCTCAGCGGTATCATGCTGGCTATCCGTTATCTGGACAAAATTCACGATGTTTTCAAAAATGGCGGCCGGGATTGGGCAGCGGCTGAGGAAGGAGGCAGGGGCCATGACAGTAATGACAACTACCACTCTGCTATTTAGTCTGTTTATTATCCTCTTTCTTTTGAATGTGCCCATTGCCGTCAGTCTTGGTACAGCGGCCAGTATTATCCTTTATCTGGGTGGCAAGTTTTCGTTGTATATGATTGTACAGCGGATGTTCTCCGCTTTGCTGGCACCGCCCCTGATTGCCATTCCCGCTTTCGTGATGGCAGGGGTGCTAATGTCCCGCGGCGGTATTGCCAAATATTTAATTGCTGCATTGAGGGCCTGGATCGGCCATCTGCCTGGCGGTCTCTCGGTGGTAACAATTCTGGCCTGTGCTATATTCGCCGCTATTTCCGGCTCTTCCCCGGCGACGGCAGCGGCGATTGGTGCCCTGATGCTACCGGCGATGATTGAAGGCGGTTACCCCAAACGCTATGCCATGGGTCTGATTGCCGCTTCCGGTACCCTGGGTATTCTCATTCCTCCCAGTGTGACATTGATCATCTACGGGATCACTGTGGAAGAGTCCATCGGCAAGCTGTTCATGGGCGGTCTGTTACCGGGTCTGTTCATGGCCCTGGTCCTGATTATCAGTGCTATAATTTATGCTAAAAAGAATGGTTTTGGCCGTGGCGAAAAGGCTACGATGGAGGAAAGATGGCGGGCTACTTTTAAAGCATTGCCCGGGGCGTTTTTGCCGGTATTTATTCTGGGCAGCATCTACTCCGGTATTGTTACGCCTACTGAGGCGGCGGTATTATCAGTCTTTTATACCATTATCGTTTCGGTGTTTATCTATCGTGAACTAAGCTGGAAAGACATCCGCCCGGCATTACGGGACGCAACCAATACTATTTCCATGATTTATCTGGTAATTGCTGCGGCGATGGTCTTCAGCTTATATATTACCGATGCCCAGGTTCCTAATCTGGTGGGTGACTGGATCAAAACTGCCAATCTGAATAAATTCACTTTCTTCCTGGTTACGAACTTGATGTTCTTTATCATGGGCACCTTCCTGGAAGCGGTATCCATTACTCTCATTACTTTGCCTATCCTGCTGCCTATGATTGAACATCTTGGAATTGACCTAATTCAGTTCGCCATTGTTATGACTGTAAACATGGAGCTGGCTATGATTACTCCCCCGGTGGGTCTTAACCTCTTCGTGGTCAGCAATATGGCCAGAGAACGGCTGGAGGAAGTGGTCAAAGGGGTTGTGCCCTTTATTGTGTTGATGATTGCCGTTATGATTCTGCTCATGGTCTGGCCGGATATTTCCCTCTATATTCCGCGGGTGTTAATGGCAGATTAAAAAAGGATTTTGGCAAGCTGGCCTCGAAATAATTAAAAAAAGGAGAGAGGCCGGATGCGCAAGTTACTTATACTTATATTGGTACTTGCTTTTCTGGCCGGAGGATGTCAAACTCCGGCCAGAGATTTTGAGCAGGTAAGCAGTCAGGAAAAAGTTATTCTTAAATTTTCTCATGTTGTAGGAGACAATACCCCGAAAGGCCGGGCGGCCCGGCGCTGGGCCCAGCTGGTGCAGGAGCGCAGCAGGGGCAGAGTGGAAATCCAGGTTTTCCCCAATTCCACTTTGTATAAGGATGGGGAGGAGCTGGCGGCTGTGCAGAAGGGTTATGTCCAGATTATTGCTCCTGCCACCAGTAAACTGACGGAATTCAGTCCGGTCTGGCAATTGCTGGACTTGCCTTTTTATTATGAAGATATCGATGCTGTTCACCGTTTGCTGGATGGGCCGGTAGGTGAAAAACTGAAACAATCTCTCTTTGCCCGAAATCTGCTGGTGCTAGCTTACTGGGATAATGGTTTCAAGGTAATGGCAGCCAATCGGCCGCTGGTAAAAGTCAGCGATTTCCGGGATTTGAATTTCCGGATCATGAACAGCCCCATGCTGGCAAAACAATTCCGGCGTCTGGGGGCCAATCCCGTTGCTATGGCTTTCAGTGACGTTTACTCGGCGCTGGAGAAGGGACAGGTGGAAGGCAGTGAAAATCCCCCTTCCAATCTTTATTCCAAAAAATTTTACCAGTTGCAGAAATATATAACCTTGAGTAATCACGGTTATGTGGGTTATGCCGTAGTTGTTAACAAGAGCCAGTGGGAAGCTCTGGATCAAAAAATCAGACAGCTGCTCCTGGATACTTTGCAGGAAGTCACTATCTGGGAACGACAGGAAGCGTTTAAACAAAATCTGGAGGATCTGGAAAGAATACGTCGGGCGCAGGGTACTAAAATCATTGAGCTTACTCCTGAACAAAGAAAAGAATGGCAGCGGATTCTAATGCCTTTGCGAGAAGAATTGGCCCAGGAAATCGGTGAAGATTGGTTTTAGTCGAAAGACCCGGTATTTTTGTACCGGGTCTTGCTTTTCTACCGTCCTTCCCTGTGCTAAAATAGGGGCGGGAGGAGAAGCTGATGAATCATTTTGATCTGAGTTCAGCATTGCAGGAAATTGTTCACGATGTTCAGGAGGGGCCCGGCCTTTACCGGGAGGAACGGGAGAAATTTTTTAACTCTATGCTTCCCGTATTACAGGAAAAAGTGCAAATCGCCTTTGCCCGGTTGCTTTTGACCAATGAACTGGTTCAGGAATGGCAAGAACAATATAATATGCTGTTACTGGATCAGCTGAAACAGGCCGCCGGACTGGGAGTGGACTTATTCCTGGCAGCGCGCCTGTTAAACCGGGGAGAGCTGGTTTTCCAAGACCTGGCAGTGGCCAGTTTGCTGGAACTGGAAAGACATTTGTACGAAGCTGTTCACTGGGCAGCAGAGGTTCAGGCTCAATATGAAACCGCCTATTTAATTCAGCATGCCAGTATCGGGATTATTTACGAATTGAAGGAACATATTCCTGAACTGGCAACGGCCCCCTGGCAAGAGGTAGAGGACCTTCGTCTGGCTTTTGCCGCTATTGCCCGGGAAACTTTTTTGTTATCCATGCTGCATAGTGTGTTAGGGGAGCAACCACAACCACTGGCCTAACATCCGGGAGGGGAGAGAGATGAATATTACCCGCTGGGCACTGGAAAAAACCAGGGCCCTGTCTGTCCTGTTTGCCCTGCTGGCAGTGCTGGGGATTATCGGTTACCGCGGGCTGGGAGTGGACCTGTTTCCGGTAGCCAATCTGCCCTATGTTACTATCCTGACTATCTATCCGGGAGCGGGAGCTGCTGAAATCGAGCAAACCATTGTTGATCCTATTGAGGAAGCGGTTGCTCCCCTGGCGGGGCTGAAGCGCATCAATTCCACCGCCGGGGAAGGCATTGCCATGACGGTACTGGAGTTTACCATGAGTACCAATGCTGATACTGCCGCTCAGGATGCACAGAAAGCCATTGACGGGATAATCAACAAACTGCCTAAAGATGCGCAAAAACCGGTAGTGAAAAAATTTGATTTTAACAATCAGCCCTTTATGACTCTGGCGCTGACCGGCCCTTTTCCTGCCAATGAGTTGTATCGTCTTGCCGACGAAAAACTCAAGGATGCGCTGCAGAACATCCAGGGCGTGGCTCAAGTGGATATTGTCGGTGGGCAAAAACAGGAAGTGCAGATCAATGTGGATTTGCTCAAACTGGAACAATATGGCCTGACCTTAAACCAGCTGGCCCGCAAACTGGCAGCAGAAAATCTGAATGTACCTTCGGGACAGATTGCCCAGGGGGAGAGGGAGTATGGTGTCCGCCTGGTGGGGCAATTTACCGATCTTGATGATATCCGCCATTTACCCCTTTTGCCGGGTTTGACTCTGGATAAAGTGGCTGAGGTGAAAATGGCCAACAAGGAAAACCGGGATTATAGCCGCCTGAACGGACAGGAGGCTGTGGCCCTGATTATCCAGAAGCAAAGCAGCGCCAATCTGGTGGCTACTGCTGAACAGGTAACCAGCCGCCTGCAGGATTTGGAGCGCCTCTTGCCACCAGGGGTTAAACTCTCAGTTGTCAAAGATGATTCCACCTTTACCAATGCCTCTTTAAAAGATACCCAGCGGAACCTGGTAGAAGGGGTATTGATGACCGGGTTGGTGCTGTTCTTTTTCCTGCGCGAATGGCGTTCACTGCTAATCGCTCTGCTGGCCATTCCTGTTTCAATCATTTCCACCTTTATGGCTATGAAATGGGCCGGATTCAGTCTAAACCTGCTCTCTCTGATGGGTCTATCCCTTTCAGTGGGGATTCTGGTCGATGATTCAATTGTAGTTCTGGAAAACATTCATCGCCATTTGAAACAGGGAAAATCCGGGTTTCAGGCAGCTCTGGATGGCAGGATGGAAATTGGCCTGGCGGCAGTAGCTATCACTTTATCAGATGTGGTTGTCTTTGGTCCCATGGCTTTTATGAAAGGCATGGTAGGGCAGTTTTTCCGGGAGTTTGGTTTAACAGTAGTCTTTGCTACTCTCTTTTCCTTGCTGGTATCCTTTACTCTGACGCCTGCGCTGGCCAGCAGGCTCTTTGCCAGTGGCGGTAAAGAAGCCCAGGGCAGTTTCTGGCGCTATCTGGAGCGGCTGGGAGCCTGGGTTGTGGTTGCTTATCGCCGGGCCTTGCTCTGGACCCTTGACCACCGGGGCCTTACCATCCTGGTGGTGTTATTGCTGGTAGGTGGGGCAGTAGCCCTGATTCCTCTTGGCTTTATTGGAACAGAGTTTATTGCCCGGACAGATCAGAATCGTTTTACCATCACTCTGGAATTGCCGGAAGGGGCCTCCCTGCGAGCCACTGATGCTGCTGTCAAAAAACTGGAGGCCAGGGTCAGGCAACTGCCGGAACTGAAAAGCTATCTGGCTACCATTGGTCGAAATACCGGCCAAAAATACGGTATCAGCTCTGCTGTAAACTTAGGCAGTGTAGACGTGCTGCTGGTGGACAAAAAAGAACGCCAGCGCACCGTCTGGGAAATTATGGACGAAGTTCGCACCTGGGCTCCGGATTTTCCTGGGATAAAACTGGTAGTCAGTGATCCGGGAATAGTAGGGGGCCGGGGAGGATTGCCCATTCAAATCGAAGTGACAGGCCCGGACTTTCAGACCCTGGAGAAACTGGCTAGCCAGGTGGAAAGGATTGTGCGCCAGACTCCGGGAACCGTGGATGTGATGAGCAGCTGGAAAAAGGAAGGTAAGCCAGAATGGCAGCTGATTTTACAGCGGGAACGGGCGGTTCTGCTGGGGGTAACAGCTTATGAAGCCGGGACGACCCTGCGCACAGCAGTAGATGGCCAGATAGCCGGGGTTTTGCGCCAGCAGGGCAAGGAAACCGATGTCCGTTTACAGGCCCGCCGGGAGCAGGTGCAGGATAGGGAACAGCTGGCTGCTATTAAAGTTCAGACTTTGACAGGAGATCTGGTCACCCTGGCCCAGGTAGCTGATTTGCAGGAAAGGACGGCACCCCCGGTAATTTACCATAAGGACCGTCAGCGCTTGATTACCGTTTCGGCCAACTATCAGGGGAGAAAACTGGGGGATGTAACTGGAGATATCCAGCGGCAGCTGGACCAGTTAGTTCTGCCGCCAGGGTACCACATCAGTTTTTATGGAGAACAGAAGGATATGGAAGAATCCTTCCAGGATCTGATTCAGGCGTTATTGTTGTCCATTATGTTTGTATACATGATTCTGGTGGTGCTTTATGAATCCTATCTTACTCCTTTCATTCGTATGTTATCATTGCCGGCGGGGCTAATTGGCGCTCTGGCGGCACTGGCTATAACCGGCAATTCCTTGAATATCCTCTCACTTATTGGCCTAATCATGCTGGATGGGCTGGCGGCAAAAAACGGTACTCTTTTAATCGACTACACCAATACGCTGCGGGCCCGGGGGCTTTCTTTACGGGAAGCTCTGCTGGAAGCGGGTACAACCCGCTTGCGTCCCATTTTTATGACCTCTATGACCATGATTTTCGGTATGCTGCCTACGGCCCTGGCTGTAGCCGAAGGAGCGGAGATGCGTTCATCGATGGGGATTGTGCTGGTGGGCGGCTTGCTAACCTCTACTATCCTTACCCCTCTACTTATCCCGGCAGCATACACTCTAATTGAGGAAAAACTGTTGTGTAAAACAAATGGTTCGAGGGGGGGATTTGATGAAGCCTAAGATTGCAGTGACTTCGTCTTATCCGGAGCTTACCACCCTTTTCAGACGGGTCTCGGAAGAGATGGCTACGCCTGCTATTGTTGTGGAAGCGGTTTTGGAAGAAGCTGTGCAAAAACTCCAGGAAGTCCTTAACCAGCATAAGATAGAAGTCATTATCAGCCGGGGGGGTACGGCCGAAACACTGAAAAAGAATTTTAGTATCCCGGTGATCAATGCAGATGCTACCGATTTTGATATTTTACAGGCTTTTTGGAAAGCAAGAAAGGTGAGTCACCATATTGGTTTTTTCACATATGACCACGCGCGGCTTGAATCGGACTTTCTGGCTGGTATGGAAGAAATAATAGGCTGCCCGATCCGGCAATTTATCTACAGTAATATAAAGGAACTACAGGAACAAATTATTGCTGCCAAGAAATCAGGAGTAGAGGTAGTAGTAGGCGGAGGTAACACAGGGGTACAGTTAGCACAAAAGGCTGGCATGCATGGTGTCTTGGTTTATACAAGTCGACGGGCCGTAGTCCGTGCTTTCCAAAGGGCTTTGGAAATAATCGAGTTGCGCCAAAAGGACCTCGAACAGACACAGTGGCTTAAGACGATTATTGATCATGCTTTTGATGGAATAGTAGCATTGAATCAGGAAAGAGAGATAACGGTCTTTAATCCAGCAGCGGAAAAAATCCTGGGATTGCCCAGGGAAAAAGTGTTAAGCCGGTCGGCAGATACTCTTGTATCAACACTTTTGCCGGCCCCTCTTTTAATGGACGGTACAGAAGAAACGGAGAAGGTGCTGCGTCTTGGTGATGCCCAGATTGTCTTTAACCGGGTGCCAATTATGGTAGAAGGGCAGAATATTGGCATGGTTATTACTTTTCAGGATGTTACCAGGGTGCAGAGGCTGGAACAACGCATCAGGAAAGAACTCTACAATAAAGGTTTGATCTCCAGGTTTAATTTTGACGATATTGTTTACTGCAGTAGTATCATGGAAAAAACAATTGAACGGGCCAAACAGTTCGGTCGGACTGACTCTACTGTATTGATTATTGGTGAGAGCGGTACTGGTAAAGAACTATTTGCCCATAGTATGCATGCTATCAGTGACAGACGGAAGGGGCCTTTTGTTGCTATAAATTGTGCAGCCTTGCCGGAAAACCTTTTGGAAAGTGAACTTTTTGGTTATGAAGAAGGGGCTTTTACCGGGGCAAGAAAAGGCGGTAAGCCGGGGTTGTTTGAGTTGGCTCATGGTGGAACTATATTTCTTGATGAAATAGGAAAGATATCGTTGAACTTGCAGGCTAGGCTTCTAAGAGTATTGCAGGAAAAGGAAGTTAGGCGGGTTGGCGGAGATCGGATTATCCCCGTCGATGTGCGGGTTATCTCAGCGGCAAACGAAGATTTAAACCGGGCGGTTCAAAATGGAGAATTCCGATCGGATTTATATTTCCGTCTGAACGTCCTTAATTTGAAAATTCCGCCGCTGAGGGAAAGAAAAGAGGACATCCCGGTATTGATTAACCACTTTTTAAATAAATTTAATAGGAAATTTGATAAAAAAGTAACATCAATCCCTTCATATTTAAAGGAATTGATGTTAAGTTATTCTTGGCCGGGAAATGTGAGGGAATTGGAGAACATCATCGAGCGTTATGTTATTCTGGAACAAAATAACCAGGCCTCTAAGGAATTGGAGTGTTATTTTAAGGAAACCTTTCAACAGCCTGACAGGTCAGAGGTTAACTGCTGGCAAGGTGACACAATTACAGTTCGGGAGGGAACATTGGAAGAAATGGAGTTAGAAATCATTAGAAAGCTTGATGCCAAAATGAATGGAAACAGGACTCTTTTGGCTCAAAAACTTGGTATAAGTCGTACCACTCTTTGGAAGAAGTTAAAAGAGTTTAAAATTTAAACAAATGTCAAGTTTATTGTTCAGTAAATAAACGGCGAATATCAAAATAGGCGAAAAAACCATGCCAAAATGCTGGCATGGTTTTTGCTTTTTAATAAAAATGAAAAAATTAATAAAATTCTGATTATGAAAGGAGGCGATATTTAATGAAACCGTTGCGTACTTTTATGTTTGCTCCTGGCAGTGATTCCAAAAAATCAGACAAGGTACTGACATTAGGAGCTGATGCCGTTATCCTCGATCTGGAGGATGCAGTAGCAATCAGTGAAAAGGAGCAAGCACGCAAGGTGGTCCAGGAAACTTTGTTAAAACCCAGGGGTTGTAAGGCTTATGTTAGGGTTAATTCCATTTCCACTAATTTTTTCTTTGATGATTTAGAAGCAGTTATCTGCTCGCGGTTGGACGGTATTATGCTACCCAAGGCCGAATCCGCTGAAGACATTCGTATGGTTGATTGGCTGATAACTGAAGGTGAGAAAAAAAGAGGGCTCCCTCCGGGACAAATAGACCTCATCCCTCTAATTGAAAGTGCAGCTGGTGTCTATCGGGCGGCGGAAATTGCATCTGCTTCACCAAGGATTTCGCGGCTTGCTTTTGGGGCGATTGATTTTAGTCTCGATATTGGAACAACCTGGAGCAAAGATGGCAATGCTTTCTTTTATGCCCGCTCACAGTTAGTAATTGCTTCCAGGGTTGCTGGTATTGAAGCACCTATCGATACAGTCTATCCAGAAATTAAGGACATAGATGGACTGGTGGAAGAGTGCCGGTTGGTTAGAAGTATGGGATTCCAGAGTAAATTAGTCATTCACCCAGGACAGATAGAACCAGTAAATAAAGTTTTCTCACCCACCCCTGATGAAATAGCCCAGGCAAGAAAAATTGTTGTTGCTTTTGAAGAAGCCGAAAAACAAGGATTGGCTGCGATTCAGGTGGACGGTAAATTTATTGACTACCCTGTGGCCATGCGTGCAAAAAAATTATTGGCTATAGCTGAAGCATTAGGAATGTAAATATTTCTTAAATTTTAAGGAGGGTTTAGTATGGGAAGAATTACGGAAAATCACAGTAAACAACTAATACGGCAGTTTGGTATTCCGGCTCCGCAAAACGATGTAGCGGCAAGCCCTGAGGAAGCCCGGGAAATTGCTAAACGTTTTGGCAAACCGGTAGTTTTAAAAGCTTTAGTACCTATCGGCAAAAGAGGAAAAGCAGGTGCAATAAAATTTGCTGATACTCCTGATGAAGCATCCCATTTAGCGGCTGAACTGTTGCGGATGAAAGTGGCCAGTTTCCCCGTTGAAAGAGTTTTGGTGGAAGAAAAGATTTCTATTGCCGAGGAATGGTTTGTTTCAATTACTATTGACAAGAGCAAAAAAGCGCCTGTGATTATTGCCAGTACTTGTGGTGGTATCGATGTAGAAGAACTAAGCCGCAAGTCGCCGGAAAAAATTATTACCTATCATGTAGACCCGATTCTTGGCTTTTGTGATTATGAAGCCAAGGAAATATGGAGTGAATTAGGTGTTAAGGGCAAGCTTTTGACTAAAGCAACCGGAGTTTTATCTAAACTTTACCGTTTATTTGATAGTACTGATGCCTATCTTTTAGAAATTAACCCACTGGTGGTAACAACCGATGAGGACATTGTTGCTGCTGCTTCAGTTATGAGTGTTGATGATTCAGCTATGTACCGTCATCCTGAACTTAAAGACATAGTGCAGATTGGCAGTGAAAGAGCCTGGCGACCGCTCACAGAATTGGAGAAGCAAATGATTGCGGTTAATGAAGCAGATCCTTATCGCGGCACTGCCCGTTATACCGAAATGGATGGTGGAGATATAGGTTTTATGTGCGGTGGTGGTGGCGGCAGTTTGTTAAGTTTTGACGCTTTGGTTTCTTTTGGCGGCAAACCGGCTAACTATTCTGAAGTTGGTGGAAACCCGACAGAGGAAAAAGTGTACGGACTGACCAGGGGTATTTTATCGAAACCTGGTGTTAAAGGGCTTTTTGTTGCTCATAACATTACCAACAACACTCAGGTTGACATAATGGCCAAAGGGATTATCAGGGCTCTTAAAGACTTAAACATTGATCCATCAAAGTTCCCGGTTGTTGTCCGGGAGGCAGGGGTTAACGATGCTGTAGCCAAGGAACTGTTTGTCAATGCCGGTATTGAATATTACGGTGATGATGTTACTATTACAGAAGCTGCTGCCAAAATGGTACAGCGCATGAAAGAAACCTACGGTGAATAGAGAATATACGACCCGATGAAACAAAATCAGTATTTGGGAGGGACAATCTAATGGCAATTTTAATTGACCGCAATTCGAAAATAGTTATTCAAGGTATTACCGGGCGGGAAGCTACCATGGTCACTAAGCATACCTTAGCTTACGGAACGAAAATTGTTGCTGGCATTACCCCTGGGAAGGGGGGGCAGGATGTTGAAGGTGTACCTGTTTACGATACATTAAAAGCTGCCTGTCGTGAGCATGAACTGGACACCTCTCTCGTTTATGTGCCACCGGCCTTTGTCTTTGACGCTGTGATGGAAGCAATAGCTAATGGAATTAAGTTAATCTTGATTGCTACAGAAAACGTGCCACAAAAGGATGCCATTAAATTTTTAAATATAGCTCAGCAACGGGGTGTTAGGATTGTAGGGCCCAATTCCGTGGGTATGATCAGTCCCGGGGAAAGGGTAAAACTGGGAGCCATTGGCGGGGACAATGTAGAAAGGTGTTTTGTTCCGGGCCCGGTAGGGGTAATATCTCGGAGCGGAGGTATGACAGCCGAGACGTCCTGGATGGTCAAAAGAGCCGGCTATGGGGTTAGCACTGCCATAAGCATCGGTGGAGACGCCTTGATCGGTAGCTCTATTAAAGATCTGCTTGCCCTGTTTGAGAAAGACCCTGAAACAAAAGCGGTGGTAACTTATTCCGAACCGGGTACCAGCTTTGAGGAAGAGGCGGCTGAATTTATTAAGTCAGGAGGCTTTACCAAACCATTAATTTCTTATATTTCTGGCAGGTTTACCGAGTCCATGCCTGAAGGGACGGTCTTTGGCCATGCTGGAGCGATGATTTCCGGCGGAACAGGGAAACCCTCAACAAAAATGGCTAAACTCAAAGAGGCCGGTGCATATGTGCTTGAAAAATTTGATGATATGATTCCGACCTTAAAAAAGTTGCTGGGTTAAGGGAGGCTTGCTGTAATGATTTCGCAAAAGCTGGCTGATTATATCTGTAACCTCAAATATACCGATTTGCCTGACGAAGTTATTGAAATTACCAGGTTATCTTTTCTGGACTGGCTGGGGTCTGCCCTGGCCGGTGCCGGAAAAGAAGCGGGACAAATGGTTTATGCTGTAGCTGAGGATATTGGGGGAAACCCCCAGGCGACATTAATTCCGTCCTTGCGGAAATCTTCTTGTCTTAACGCTGCTCTGGTCAACGGGGCGGTTTCGCATATTGTAGAGCTGGATGATGTTCACAAGGCATCAATTTTACACGCTGCTGCTGCAATAATTCCGGCAGCCCTGGCAGCGGCTGAGAAAATCGGGGCATCTGGTGAAGAACTGATAACTGCTATTGTGGCTGGCTATGAAGTCGGTATCAGAATTGGCGAGGCGGTTACTCCCTCCCATTACTATTATTGGCATAATACCGGTACTTGTGGAACTTTTGGCGCTGCGGCAGCAGCGGGAAAAATTTTAGGTTTGAATCGCGACCAGATGGTTCATGCCCTTGGCAATGCAGGCACTCAGGCTGCGGGGCTGTGGGAGTTCCTGGCGGACGGTGCCATGAGTAAACATCTTCACCCGGGAAAAGCAGCCATGAACGGTCTTCTGGCAGCTTTGCTGGCAGCCCGGGGGTTTACTGGTGCGAGCAAAATTTTAGAAGGTGAGAAAGGTTTCTGTAAAGCAACAGCCAGGGAATACGATTTAAATAAAATTACTGACGGCCTGGGCCAGAGTTATAAAATTCTGGAGAATTCTTTCAAGATTCATGCCTCTTGCCGGCATACCCATCCGGGATTAGATTTGGTTATCGCATTAGCCAAGCAGTTTGATTTAACTCCCGGCCAGGTTGAAAAAATAGTTGTTAAAACTTACGGGATTGCTTTGGATATTACTGGAAATTATCAGCCCAATTCTCTTTATGCAGCCAAGTTTAGCCTTCCCTTTTGTGTTGCCCTTGGATTAAAAAAGCGGAAGGCCGGACTCGCCGAGTTTAACGAGGCAGCTCTGGAAGACAAAGAGATCCGCGAGCTGATGTCCAGGGTTGAGCTGGTTCAAGATCCGGAAATAGAAGCTTTATACCCGGAACAGTGGCCTGCTATAGTAGAAATTTACTGTTCAGATAATCGAGTCTATACTGAGCGGACCAACTTCCCGAAAGGTGATCCGGAAAATCCGGTAACTGCTGAGGAATTATCTGTGAAATTCCGGGAACTGGCGGGTATCAGACTAAAACCAGAAGAAGCAGAAAGGCTTTTACAAAAGGCATTAAAAATGGAGAACATACAAAATATCGCTTTATTTTTTACTAATTGAAAGGAGGGAGTTTATTAGATATGAGCACAAACAGCTTTTTTCTTCGCCGGATTCATTCTCTCTCAGGTTTAATACCTATCGGATTATTTCTGCTGGAACATCTTTTTACCAATTCATTTGCACTTAAAGGGGCCAAAGCTTTTAACGAAAAAATTGAATTCTTTCAAACCTTGCCTTATCTCACTTTTATTGAAATATTGTTTATCGGCTTACCCATTGCCTTTCACGCATTTTATGGTTTGTATATAGTTTATGTTGCCAAGAATAATATCTTATCTTATAGCTATTTCCGTAACTGGATGTTTTACTTGCAACGTGTAACGGCTATCGTAACTTTAGTTTTTTTGGTTTGGCATGTATATGTCTTGCGTTTGGCAAAAGCTCTTTACGATACCGAGGTCAGTTTTGAGGCTATAAGCGCTTCTCTCAGTAATCCAGGAATTTTTGCTTTTTATATTGTCGGTTTAGTTGCAGCTGTTTTTCATTTTGCCAACGGGTTATGGACATTCCTCATCACCTGGGGTATTACAATTGGTCCAAGGGCGCAGCAAGTGACCACTTATGTTACGGGGCTGCTTTTCCTGGTACTCAACATAATTGGTATCAACGTATTGGTAGCCTTTACGAGATAGGATTGGAGGTAAACAGATATGAGTAAAGGAAAAATCGTGGTTGTTGGCGGTGGATTAGCCGGTTTGATGGCCGCTATTAAAATAGCTGAGGCAGGTATGCATGTTGATTTGTTCTCTCTAGTTCCCGCCAAGCGCTCCCATTCTGCCTGTGCCCAGGGAGGAATTAACGCTGCTGTTAATACCAAGGGTGAAGGGGATTCTACCTGGGAACATTTTGATGATACTATTTACGGTGGCGACTTTTTAGCCAACCAAACTCCGGTGAAAGGGATGTGTGATGCTGCACCCGGTATAATATACCTGATGGACCGGATGGGAGTGCCTTTCAACCGTACCCCGGAAGGGCACCTTGATGTTCGCCGGCTCGGGGGGGCAAAGTACTCCAGAACAGTTTTTGCTGGTGCAACCACCGGTCAACAGCTCCTTTATGCCCTGGATGAACAGACGCGGCGTTATGAAGACGCTGGTTTAATCAAACGGTATGAAGGCTGGGAAATGTTATCGGCAATTATTGATGATGAGGGAATCTGCCGTGGTCTTGTAGTACAGGAAATGAAATCTATGGAAATCCATGCAGTCAAGGCAGACGCGGTGATTCTTGCCACCGGTGGCCCGGGAATGATTTTCGGCCGTACCACCAATTCTACCATTAATACCGGTTCGGCGGCGAGCGCTGTTTACCAGCAGGGAGCAATTTATGCCAACGGGGAATTTATTCAGATTCACCCGACGGGTATCCCTGGAGAAGATAAGCGCCGCCTGATGTCTGAATCTATTAGGGGCGAAGGCGGCCGGATCTGGGTTTACAAAGATGGCAAGCCCTGGTATTTTCTTGAAGAATGGTATCCCGCCTATAAGAATTTGGTGCCAAGAGATATTGCCGCAAGGGCTATCCATAAAGTTTGTTACGAGTTAAAGCTTGGCATTAACGGGGAGAATATGGTTTACCTGGATATTTCCCACCTTCCAGCCAAAGAAATTGACCGCAAACTTGGTGGTGTCGTGGAAATTTATGAAAAGTTTATGGGAGAAGATCCTAGAAAGGTACCGATGAAGATTTTCCCCTCTGTTCATTATTCGATGGGCGGACTTTGGGTGGACTATAACCAGATGACCAATATTCCAGGCCTCTTTGCTTGCGGGGAATGTGAATATCAATATCATGGCGCCAACCGGTTAGGGGCTAACTCTTTGATTTCTGCCATATACGGTGGAATGATTGCAGGGCCGAAAGCTGTTGAATATGTAAAAAATATTGGCAAATCTGCCGAAACTGTCAGCAGCAAGGTTATAGAACGCGAGTTAAAACGTCAAATTGATTTCCAGGAAAGAATTTATAAGATGAACGGAACAGAAAACCCCTTCGCCTTGCACCGGGAAATGGGTGAAATAATGAATGAAAATGTTACCATTGTCCGATATAATGATAAACTAAAGAAGACTGATGAAAAACTGGTAGAGCTTCAGGAACGCTGGCAGAAAATTAATATTAACGATACCAGTCGCTGGGCTAACCAGGCCGTCCAATTTACCAGACAGCTGTGGAACATGCTACAACTGGCCCGGGTAATTACTATTGGTGCTCTTAACCGGAATGAAAGTCGGGGTGCCCATTATAAACCGGAGTTTCCGGACCGGGATGACGCTAATTGGCTGAAAACAACTATGGCCAGGTATACTCCGGAAGGCCCTGTCTTTAGTTATGAGGAAGTTGACCTTAAATACATTAAACCAAGACCACGACGTTATGATGTGGAAAAGGAGGCTACTATGAATGTCGAAGACAATTCATCTAAAAATTAAACGACAAGATAGCCCCCAGGATCGTCCACGCTGGGAAGAATTTAAAGTGCCTTACCGGACGGGAGCCAACGTGGTTTCCGTATTAATGGAAATTCAAAGAAATCCGGTTAATGCCCAGGGACAGAAAACAACGGCTGTAGTTTGGGAATGTAATTGTCTGGAAGAAGTCTGCGGAGCATGTACCATGATTATCAATGGCAAACCCCGTCAGGCCTGTTCGGCCTTGATTGACCAGCTAACACAGCCTATTGTGCTTGAACCATTAACCAAGTTCCCCGTTATCAGGGATTTGATGGTAGATCGCAGCATTATGTTTGAAAACCTGAAAAAGGTCAAGGCCTGGATTGATATTGACGGGACATATGATTTGGGACCTGGACCCAAGGTGTCCCAGGAAGTACAGGAGAAGATATATCCATTGTCCCGTTGCATGACTTGTGGGTGTTGCATGGAAGCGTGTCCCAATGTCAACCCCAAATCGAAGTTTATCGGTCCTGCACCCATTGCTCAGGTTCGCCTTTTTAATGCTCATCCCACCGGAGCAATGAGTAAAGGCCAACGCCTTGAATCCCTGATGGGTGAAGGCGGTATAGCTGAATGCGGTAATGCCCAGAACTGTGTCCGGGTTTGCCCAAAAGAAATACCTTTGACAGCTTCTATTGCCGATGTAAACCGTCAGGTTACACTTCACAGTATTTTGCGCTGGTTAGATAAGTAAAATGGAGAGAAGGAGCAATGCAAAGTGAAATGCGCCGATTGTTCAAAAAATGATTGTAATTTCCAGGGGAAGGTTTGTACCAAGGAAAGAATCCCGGTTCCGGAGTATGAGGACGAATTAGTAAGAAAGATGTGGACTGCTGCAGCAAAAATTGAAGCCGAACATTACATGAAGAAGACCCGTTTGGAAGAAGTTATTTTGTTTTGCCAGGAAGTAGGTATCAAGCATATAGGATTGGCCTTTTGTGTCGGCCTTTCCAATGAGGCCAAGATAATTTCCCGAATTTTGGAGAATTATTTTAAAGTAGATTCAGTTATATGTAAAGTATGCGGTATGGATAAAAAAGAATTTGGCATGCCTAATGTTGTTGAAGGACGCTATGAAGCTACCTGTAATCCGATAGCTCAAGCTAAAATATTAGGTGAGGCCGGAACGGAGTTGAATTTAATAATCGGACTTTGTATTGGCCACGATGCTATTTTTACAAAATATTCAACCGCCCCTGTCTCCACTTTGGTGGTAAAAGATCGAGTTACTTGCCATAATCCCCTGGCGCCTGTTTATTCTAAATATTATCAAAGAAAATTGTTGCCGCCCGAAAAATAAGGAGGAAAAATTTATAATGAAATCTTTTGAACAACTTAAAAGGGATGTAATTGACCGGGGACTTTGCACCACCTGCGGCACTTGTGTAGGTTTGTGCCCCTGGCGGGTATTGGGAATTACAGAAGAAGATGGGGAGTTATTGCCTGAGTTAAAAGGTGAGTGTAAGGCTTGTGGAATATGCACTCAGGCCTGCCCGGGGGCCGATATTCCCATCCCGGTACTGGAACAGAAATTTTTTGGCCGGGTAAGGCCGGAAAGAAAAGATGATTTAGGCGTTTATGCGGGTTGTTACTATGGTTATGCCTCTGACCCGACAATTAGGGAAAAAGGTACCGGGGGAGGCCTGGTTAGCGCCCTGCTGGCATTTTCGCTGGAAAGAGGAGTAATCGACTGTGCCCTTGTAGCGGGCTTTCAACAGGATAACCCATTGCGGACAGAAGCAAGGTTGGTAACTACAAAAGAAGAAGTATTGGCTGCTGCGGGTTCTAAATATGCGGTGGTACCTATTAACAGTTTGCTGAATGAGGCAGTAGCCCGTGGTTATACTAGAATTGCGATTGTAGGCTGTCCCTGTCATATCCATGGAATTCGCAAGATGCAGTTTTCCGGTAAACCGGACAGTATAGCAAAAGCTGTTAAACTTGTGATTGGCCTTTTTTGCGCTTCTCAATTTTATTTTGAAGGGACCAGGCATTTGCTGGTTGAACAGGGTGGTATTAAGGATTTAAAATATGTTAAATGTCTTAATTACCGGGGCAGTAACTGGCCCGGCCATTTAACGGTTCGTTTGGCTGATGGTAAGGAAATAGTTATTGATCGGCATCATTACATGTACCACATATTAATGCCTGCATACAAGCGGGATCGGTGTGAAATGTGCACGGACTGGGCTGCAGAACTTGCGGACGTTGCTGTTGGTGACTACTGGGATCCGACTATGAAACCGGGAACCGAGGCTGGTAAGTCGACCATTTTGGTACGTTCCTCTGCTGGAGAGGAATTAGTCGGTTTAGCACGAACACAGGGGGCTATCAGTCTTGAGTTATTAGAGCCCAAAAAAGTAACTGCAGGTATTGGTTTTGAACTTAAAAAACATGCTGCTGCTTTTCGGCTCAAACAACGGCGCCGTTTCGGCTGGCCAGTTCCCAATTACCACCGGGAAACAGACTATACTCCTTTTTTACGTGAAACCCATCTAGCCCCTTCAACCAGGAGCGAATAAAAGCTTCTGAAACTGAACCCTGGAGAACGGAAAATGAAATAAAATTCCCCCTATGGTAGATTTGAATTACTATCATAGGGGGAAAACTTTTAGCCATGTATCAGGGCCGGTAAACAGCGGACACAGACCCACTGGCTGTCCTGCTTATGCCGGTAAGGGATAAGGACGCGCTCCATTTCACTGGCACCGCAGCGGGCACACTTGACGATTGCCAGCTGGTCCAGAATTTGTTTGCGGTGTTCTTCCACAGCATGGTGGTCAAATTCCACTGTTTCCCTTTCTTCGATGGTCAGAGCTCCGGTGGGACAAACAGCCAGGCAATAGCCAGCGCCATCACAGAGTTCCTCCCGCAAGACTTTGGCTTTGCCATTTACGATAGTTATGGCACCTTCGGCACAGGGGCTGACGCATTTACCACAGCCAGTGCACAGGTCTTCATTGATTTTTACTATTTTTCTTTTAACCATTTTTTACTCCTCCTCAATTTCCTGTTGTGCTTATTTTAGCAAAGACCAGTTATCATCATACAGTAAAACAGTCACAGAAAACTGTTAGTTTCATCACATTTTCGTAAAAATATAAAAGCCTATAAATCCTGCTGGGATTTATAGGCTTCAAATCTGTTCTGGCGGGAATGCGTGGGAATCGAACCCACCTTTCGAGGGGCTACCCCGAAACACGCGGCTTTGAAGGCCGGGGAGGCCACCAGACCTCATTCATTCCCTTACCGTATTAGATTATATTAAATAAAATGCTTATTGTCAAATTTATTGATTGAAAAATACGGGCTTTTCCTGTATAACTGTAAGTAGATGTTTGTAGGGAGTGATAAAAGATGAAGTCCCTGAAACAACAATTATTACTATTAGTTCTGGGACCTATCCTCCTGCTGTCGCTCTTATTAACTGTTGTGATCAGCATTCATATGAAGGAAAGGGCCATTCTGGCCACGGAAACTAAAGCTAAAAGCGACCTGGCCACAGGGGAAGCTATTATCGATTTAATGTACCCGGGTTCCTGGCAGGTGAAAAATGGCGAGTTATATAAAGGCGAGCATAAAATCAATAACGACCTGGAACTGGTAGATTATATTGCCAGTCTAACGGGGGATACTGTGACCATTTTCCTGGGTGATACCAGAGTGGCCACTACTGTACGGGGGCCGGATGGCCAGCGGGCTTTAAAAACGAAAGTTTCGGATGCGGTGGCCCGCACAGTGTTGAAGAATGGACAGGTGTACCTGGGTGAAGCCAATGTGGTTGGCGAGTACTATCAGACCGCTTATAAACCCCTGCGGGATAGTCAGGGTAACATCATTGGCATGTTTTATGTAGGTATTTCCAAGCGACTGTCAGATCAGCTGTTAAAAGAATCAATTTTTACTGTGATTTCCATCAGCGCTGGTATAACCTTGCTGGTAGCACTGGCGGGCTGGTTTTTTACCCAGCGGGTTATTATCGGCCCCTTGCAGCAAATTACAGCGGGAACTATGGAAGTAGCTTCCGGGCATCAGGCAGTCAAGGTGGAAGTGGATAGCTCCAATGAGATCGGGCAACTGGCTCAGGCTTTTAACCAGATGGTAGAGGAATTGCAGAAGTTGACCCAGCAGATCAGTCAGCAGCAGGGGCAGCCTCAGCTGGCTTCAAAGGGGGCAGCCGAAGTTGATACCCCTGCCAGTCTTGCCAGCGTTGAAGAAAGTTTACCCAAGGGTCTGAACGAATCTACCTTAAAGCAGATACTGGCCTATTTGACCCAGCAAACAGAGGCCCTGTCGGCGGAAGAAATAGCTGAAGGGGTGAATCTGACCAGGGTAACAGTTAAACGCTATCTGGATTACCTGGAAAAAAACGGTAGAATTCAGGTGGAAGTAAAATACGGAGCTATTGGTAGACCGGTAAAGTTATATCAGATTTTCGAAAAAGGATAAGCCTGTGGTTTTTCTGGCCACAGGATCTATTTTTGTAAATTACATTAGTTTCATAATTTACTTTACTTACAAAAAATTGACCTATCGCGGAAGCTGATGGATAATAGAAAAGCAAAAATTCAAAAAATTAAGATGAGAAAGGGGATGAAGGCATGGCCGTAACAAGACGGGATTTTCTCAAAATCTCTGGTCTTAGTGGTGCTCTGGCGGCAGCGGGTGTACTTGGCATTGATACTGCACCTGCCAGGGCCCAGGCCAAACAGTTCCGAATCAAGGATGCCAAACGAGTACCTACCCTGTGCCCGTTTTGCAGTGCTGGCTGTGGGATGATCGCTCACGTGGACACTGCTAATGGGGAGTTATTGTTGATTGACGGGGACCCGGACCATCCGGTTAACCGGGGCGGTGCCTGTAGTAAGGGAGCATCCATTTTCCAGATCCGTAATCTAGCAGTAGGTAAGCCCAATCCCCGGCGCTTGACTAAACCCCTCTACCGGGCTCCGGGCAGCGATAAGTTTGAAGAAAAAGATTGGGATTGGATGTTGACAGAAATTACAAAGCGGATTAAAGAAACCCGGGATAAGACCTTTGAAGTTGAAAAAGATGGCATCAAAGTCATGCGGACTGAAGCTATCGCCTCTTTAGGTGGTGCAGCTTTAGATAATGAAGAATGCTATCTGGTTCAAAAATTGATGCGGGGGCTGGGCGTAGTCTATCTCGAACACCAGGCCCGTATTTGACACAGCTCTACGGTCGCCGGTCTGGCGCCTTCATTTGGTCGTGGAGCAATGACCAACCACTGGATTGATTTAAAAAATACCGATTGTGCATTGATTATTGGTTCCAATGCCTTTGAAAATCATCCTATCTCCAGCAAGTGGCTGATGGAAGCCAAGGAGAAGCGCGGAGCCAAAATCATTTCCGTTGACCCGCGTTTTACCCGTACCTCTTCCAAAGCCGATATTTATGCACCGATGCGTTCTGGTACTGACATTGCCTTTATCGGGGGTATGATCAATTATATCCTGCAAAATAACCTGTACTTCAAAGACTATGTAGTCAATTACACCAACGCTTCTTTCATTGTAGCCGACACCTATGATTTCAATGATGGTATGTTCAGCGGCTATGATGGAAAAAACAGAAAATATGACAAAAAACTCTGGGGCTATAAACTTGATGCGGAAGGCAAGCCTTTGCGTGACCCCTCTTTACAGGATCCGCGCTGTGTCTTCCAGTTGCTGAAAAAGCATTATTCCCGTTATGATATTGATACCGTATGCCAGGTAACCGGTACACCGAAAGAGCTCTATGAAGAGATTTGTAAAACCTATGCGGCTACCGGTGTACCTGATAAAGCAGGCACGATTCTATATGCAATGGGTGGTACCCAGCATACTGTTGGTTCACAAAATGTGCGGGCCTATGCTATTCTGCAGCTCTTACTGGGTAATATAGGTATTCCTGGTGGCGGTGTAAATGCTCTGCGGGGTGAGTCCAACGTGCAGGGCTCTACTGATTTCGGTTTATTAAACAACATAATCACAGGCTATATACCTACGCCAACTGCGGATCCTGAACATGCTACCCTTTCAGCATTTATTGAAAAAGAAACTCCTAAAGGTGGATTTTTGACGAATCTGCCTAAGTTTTTTGTAAGTTACCTAAAAGCAATGTGGGGTGATGCTGCCCGCCCGGATAATGAGTTTGCCTATCAGTATTTGCCCAAGCGTGATCCTAAGACCAACTATACACATATTGGACTTTTTGAGGCCATGTATAAAGGAAAACTTAAAGGGCTTATCTGCTGGGGCCAGAACCCGGTTGTAGGTGGCCCAAATTCCAATAAAGAGAGAAAGGCTCTGGAGAAACTGGATTGGCTGGTCGCAGCCGACCTCTGGCTGACTGAAACTATGACCTTCTGGACAAAAGAAGCAGGGGCTAACCCGGCCGAGATCAAGACTGAGGTCTTTGTTTTACCGGCAGCTGCTTCCTTTGAAAAGGAGGGCAGCATTGCATCTTCCGGCCGCTGGTCTCAGTGGCGCTGGCAGGCGGTCGAACCTCTGGGTGAGTCGCGAGCTGATCTGGATATTATACATCAATTGGCGCGTCGGCTGAAGGAAACATACAAGGATAGTACCAACCCTGCTGATGAACCGATTAAGTATCTCTACTGGAACTTTGGTGATGGTGATGAGTGCGATGTAGATAAGGTTGCTCGCGAAATAAATGGTCAGGAAACTGCTACAGGCAAGCAGGTCAAAAACTTCCTCTCCTTAATGGATGATGGCTCCACCCTCTGTGGTAACTGGATTTATTCAGGAATTTACCCCGAAGAAGGAAAAAACCTGGCTCAGCTCCGGGAACAGGATGATCCCAGTGGTCTGGGTATTTATCCCAGATGGTCTTATGCCTGGCCGCTGAACCGCCGTATCCTGTACAACCGGGCTTCAGCAGACACCACCGGGAAGC